>RGER01000156.1 GCA_009917815.1 Actinomycetota bacterium | reverse complement strand
TTTAGCAACTTGAAATCAATGACATTAGGGCGTTGGCGTAGGCGTTGATCCATGAGTCAACGCGTATACATGAGGTCCTTCCACAGGGTCCACAATTGCTGTGAATACCTTGAGATAAGGGGCGCTCATCGCTTTCTTTGAGTATGTAGAAGCAGGAGAAGGATATGCCTTTCCGAAGGCCCTTCCACCATGCCCGTCTTTTCCAGAATTTCCGAAGAGCCAACGAAACTTTGTGCCCTCTGCGACTTTTGCAGAGAGCGCGGCCCAAGGAATCGAACTATTTGTTTTAGAGGTGTCGCAAGGCGGTCCAGGAGTAAACGCGATTGGTACTAGTTGGGTGACCCAAGCACCCTTGATGAAAAGTTGTAACTCTGCCCAAGTTTGCTTATCTCCCGGCACCCAAGCAGAGCAGAGACCACCTGCAACGACATTCGTATTTAATTTCCAATTAAGAGTTGAATTGGAATCCACACACGTCATCATTAAGCCATTTGCAATACCGAAATTTCCAGCCACCTCACAAGGCTCATTAGGTTTTGGAGTCGTGAAGGCGTGTGCTGGGTTCGAAAGCATACCTACCAGAATCGGCAGTATGAGCACCAATGCCTGAACTCTCATTAACGAGCGTGAGTGTTTTGATGTCACCACGAGTCTTTCCCTTCACACATCATTCGGTTTGGACTCATTTAATATTCGTGCCGCCACGGCTATCGAAGGTACCGCCGAGAGATACAAAGACTGCAGCAATCGATTTTACGGTGATGCGAAATGACTTCTTTGAGAAGTTGATGTCTTCTTTAAACAAATCACATGCGTCCTCAACAACTTGGTCTTCCTCAATGATTCCTTGATGCCACCATCGTGCTGCTGCACCGCTATTCGAGCCCATAAGTATGGGTCTCTTTGCGTCTTTCATATCAGGAAATTTCGGCTGCACATACTTATAGGTGTTCTTACCTTGTCCGATTAGATGCCATCCCGCTGAATCCCCGGTCATCGTTTGCTTCGCATCTTTCTTACCTGAGTCATACCACTGGACGGTCACTTGCTTTCCGGGCCCAAAACCAGGAACGAGTTCGTAGGTGATAGGTATTTTGATGCCAGGGCAAGTGAGGCTCTTAGATAGTGGTCGCGCCATATCTAACTTCCATGTGGAGACGGACGAAGATGAACCGGCACGGATGGGCTCCTCTGCATTACCTGCTGTAGCGCCCAAGGTCAGAAATGCACCGACGGTTAACAGAGAGAGTAATTTTCGCATTCGAACACCATATAGCGCCGAATGCGACCTAACGCGCTAATGGTGGGGTGCAACTTTCTGAAAGCGCAGTGGGGAGTCTTACTTGTCGCGTAACGGACCTTGCGCGCCCGAGAGGATTCGAACCTCTAACCTTCTGATCCGTAGTCAGATGCTCTATCCGTTGAGCTACGGGCGCCAGATGGAGCACTCTACCGGGTAGGTGAGAGACGCCCCAAACCGGCTACACGTCGGTGATGCGTAGACCGGCGTGACCCTTATATCTGCGGTTCATTGAGATCAGATTCGCGGTGAAAGACTCCACTTGGCCCGCGTTACGTAGGCGACCGGCGTAGATGCCTCTAATAGAGGGTATCCGGGCGACGAGGGCTTGAACCAGGTCGGTCGCCTCCCGGTCATCGCCAAGGACGAGGACGTCGGTATCGATTTCGGCAACCTCGGGATCGAGCAGGAGCACGGCGCTGACGTGGTGGAAAGCTCCCACCACCCGGCTCTCCTGGAGGATCGCTTCTGCCTGTTGGCAGGCGCTGCCTTCGGGGACCGCGAGCGCAAAGGCGCCTTGGCCATCGAAGCCGAGTGGGTTTACGCAGTCGATCACGATCTTGCCAGCGAGGTCGCCCGCTAATTCTTTGAGGGTGGCTTCATGCCCGGCCCACGGGACGGCGATGATGGAGATATCGCACTCGCGCGCAACAGTGACGTTGTCGCTTCCGGTGAGATTAGCGACGCCTTCTGTAATGGCGATTTCATTCGCACGTGCGGCATCGCGGGAACCGATAACAACCTTGTGTCCGGCCATTGCAAAACGTCTGGCAAGTCCACGGCCTTGTTCGCCTGTGCCGCCGATAACACCGATGGAAAGATTTTCAACTGACATGGTTCCGAGGGTACTGGGTTTTGCGAGTCAACGCGCGTTCTGAATTAGTTCAGAGTGCGTGGGGAACTTCACTCTTGGACGAGCATCGCCACCGCGCGCGATTTCGCGTTCATTAATGAGTTTCCACCCAGCGAGATCAATCGCTCCTGTAGGTGGTGTGATTCCACCCCTTGGAACACCACTGCCATTTCCAAGATCTTCCAAGAGGCGTTCCATTACTTGAGCTGCATCATTCTTATTGGTGCCGATAACACCACTAGGGCCGCGCTTTGCCCAACCCACTGCATACAGTCCAGGAAGATGAATTCCGGCTTCGTCTTGCACGCGACCATCAAGGTTTCGTACTTTGCCGCGATCAAGCGGGATGCCTTCAATGCCTGCCGAGGAATACCCGACTGCCGAAATTACTAAGTCTGCTGGGAGTGTTACCTCCTCACCGCTAGCTACTACGTCGCTCCCTTTCATCACATTGATCGAAAACCGCACAGCCTCTACATGGTTTGTGCCGATGATTTCGAGCGGAGCGAGGAAAAATTTAATTTCTAAAGTGCGCTCTTTACCCGTGGGAGCTTCAGTAGTGAGTTTGGTAAACGCTTCCATGTTCTGTCGCACATCTTTTGGAATCTCTTCCCATGATTCAAGGCGAGTGTGCGCAGCTGCAACATCATCGGCATGAACAACAACGTTGGTGTGTTCGAGTTCGAGAAGATCTCGAAGTTCAGGTGATGTGAATGCTGCATGCTCTGGGCCACGACGAGCCACAATCATTACATCAGTAATTTTGCTTACGCGAAGTGCATCTAGTGCAATATCTGAAATATCAGTACTTGCTAATTCATCAGGTTCAACTGCAAGCAAACGACCAACATCCATCGCAACGTTTCCGGCACCGATAACAATGGCGCGCTTGCCGGTGAGATCAACTTTGAATTCTGCGTAATCTGGATGGGCGTTATACCAAGGGACAAACTCGGCGGCAGAGATCACACCAGGAAGATCTTCGCCTGGGATACCGAGCAAACGTCCGACATCGGCGCCACTGGCAAAGACAACTGCGTCGTATGCCTCTCGTAATTGGGCAACGGAGAGGTCTCTTCCGACCTCCACATTGGCCATCAGGCGGAAACGGGGGTCCTCGCTGATCTTTTCAAAGACTTTAGAAACGGTCCGGATCTTTGGGTGATCGGGCGCGACGCCACTGCGAACCAGGCCCCAGGGCGTAGGGAGTTTCTCGATCATGTCTACTAAGACCGGTTTGTCCTCTTGATTCAGCAGTGCTTGGGCGGCGAAGTAGCCTGCCGGACCTGCACCAACGATCGCAATTCGTAAAGCTTGGTTATCGCTCACGTACTTGAACCTACTCTTGAA
>RGER01000155.1 GCA_009917815.1 Actinomycetota bacterium | reverse complement strand
TGCCCCCGGCGGCGAGCGCCGCTGCCATCACCGCTCGGGCTTGCTCCAGCACCCGACGAGCCTGCGCCCGGGTCAGCGAGCTCGCCCATCTTCTGGGATGGATGCCGGCCAAGAAGAGCGCTTCATCCGCGTAAATATTGCCCACCCCGCTGACCACCCGCTGATCGAGCAGGATCCGCTTGACTTCAGAATTCTTCGACCGCAATTGCTTGATCGCCTCCTCCATATCGAACTCTGGGTCGAATGGATCGAGTCCGATATGAGAAATAGAAGTGGGAACGCGCTCCGAGTTGGCCCACTCATCAATATGAAAGCCACCGAAAGTGCGCTGATCAAGGAAGAGCAACTGACCGTCGTCGAGAGTGAAGTGCACTCGCACATGCGGGTGGTCTAACTCCTCTTTTTCAACGCGAAACTGCCCACTCATTCCAAGATGGGCGATGAGCGGAAAATCGGTGAGTGCAAACCAGAGATATTTTCCGCGCCGATGGACGCCTTCGATGACTTGGTGCTTGAGGTGATCTTCGAAATCTCTTGGTCCAGGTTGATGGCGTCGTACTGCGCGCGGATGACGAACATCAACCTGGACAATGGTGCGCCCAAGGGTCCAATCAATTAATCCTTGTCGCACGGTCTCCACTTCTGGCAACTCCGGCATGAAGGAAAGTTACTTCGTCTCCTCGAGCGCCGCGAATGCAGCGGCGGCGGCCCGTTGCTCTGCTTCCTTCTTACTCTTACCCTCGCCCGTGCCCAAGGAGCTCTTACCGATAGTGCACGTAGCAACGAAATGCTTGAGATGATCCGGTCCGGACTCTTCTACGGAATACTCGGGCAGCCCTCGCCCCAATTGCGCTGCAAGTTCTTGCAATGAAGTCTTCCAATCGAGACCGGCACCGAGATTTTCAGCGGCTTCAATAGTGGGCGCCATGATTCGACGCACAAATGTGGCTGTCTTTTCGAAACCTTGATCTACATAGATGGCACCAATAAGAGCCTCTACAGAATCTGCAAGCATGGAATTCTTTTCGCGCCCGCCAGTAACTTCTTCACCTTTACCAATCATGAGCGCCTCCCCTAGACCAAGGAAGCGACCGACTTCCGCAAGCGCCCGCATATTTACAGTTGCCGCGCGTAATTTGGCCAATCGTCCTTCAGGAAAATCTGGAAAGCGGTGATAGAGCTCTTCGGTGACGATGATGCCCAGGACGCTGTCGCCAAGAAACTCGAGGCGCTCATTAGTGGGTACGCCACCATTCTCATACGCAAAAGAACGATGCGTGAGAGCTAGATCAAGAATTGCAGAGGAGAGCGGTAAACCAATGTGTGCGAGGAGTTTCTCGCGGGGCGAGAGTGCCAAGCGACTTAGACGTCGAGTACTTGGCGACCGTTGTAGGTACCGCAGGTGCCACAGGCAACGTGCGGACGCTTCTTCTCACGGCAACGCTCGCAGAGCACAAGAGCAGTTGCGGTGGTCTTCCATTGGCTGCGGCGTGAGCGCGTGTTTGCGCGCGACATCTTTCGCTTGGGAACCGGCACGACATACTCCTTCAGGCGGACGTTCTGGGTTCTACTAACCCGAGGTGGAAGTATCCCCCATCTCGGCGCTTCCCCCCAAATCGAGGCGGTTCTTAAGGTCCGCCCAACGGGGATCGATCACCTCGTGAGCGTGATCTGCCGGCAACTCCCGCCAAGGGAGGCCGCACTCCACGCAGAGACCGGGGCAGTGCGGATCACAGAGCGGGGCAAAGGGCAGTGCTAAGACGACGGCATCCAAGAGGGGTGGCTCAAGGTCGAGGAGCTCACCGTCGAGCTTGTAGAGCGCCTCATCGGCCTCCATCTCCTCATCTTCTTCGCGATGCTGAGCGGCCTTCTTCGCCTTCTTCCCTCCGGAGGGGCGATCCTCATCGTCATAGAGGTAGAGCTCTTGGATGTAGAGATCAAGATCCTCATTGACCGGATCCAGACAACGCGCACACTCTCCCACTGCACTGGCTTCTAATGTTGCAGTTACGAGCACTCCTTCGATCACCGATTCCAAACGAAGGTCAATAAATAGTTCACTCCCTGCAGGGATTCCGATCACTTCAATACCAATCGGGTATGGCGTGACTATTTCAACTGTGGATTCGCGCATCTCACCTGGTCGTCTTATGAGTTCACGAGTGTCAATAAGAAATGGTGAGGCTTTACTCATCGATGACAAGGCCGTCGTTCTCTTTCTCGCCAGCAAGGCGTGCGCGCCCACGGGTGATGGCATCCATCGTCTTAGTGAGCACAACTTCCAGAGTTGCTAACCGATTATCAACGTATGTATCGGTCTCAAGTTTGATCGCTTCCGCATCTTCATTTGCCATTTGAATAATCTCATCTGCTCGATCACGAGCTGCGCTGACCACTGCGGTCTCTTCCACCATGCGTGACGCTTCCTCGCGGGCATGAATGAGGAATTGCTCTGCTGAGTACCGTCCTTCTTCAATCACGGCCTCTTTTTGAGTGAGCACAGCTTTGGCTTGGTCTAGGTCCTGAGGAAGTAGATCCCTGGCGGCAACCAAAAGATTGAGCAGATCAGCGCGATGCACGATCGCTGAAGCAGAGAACGGGACGCCTTTACCTTCTTGCACAAGAGCGATCGCTTCATCAATGGCAATCTGAACATCTACTACTTGCGGTGTTGCTTGGACTTCTCCGCCTTCGATCGACATCTTTAGGCCTTCACTTTCTTCAGAAGTTGAGTGAGAACCGAGGACGGCACGTAAGCGGAAACGTCACCACCATACGTAGCAATTTCCTTGACGAGAGATGATGAGAGATACGAGTACTGCGGCGATGTGGAGATGAAGACCGTTTCGACTCCGGCTAGTTGATGATTCATCTGGGACATCTGCAATTCGTATTCAAAGTCTGAGACGGCGCGTAAACCTTTGACGATCGCTGGAATCTCATTCTTCTTGCAGAAATCCACAAGAAGCCCGTGCCAAGAGTCAACTCGAACGTTAGGGAACTTCTTACAGACATCTTGGATGAGTTCGATTCTCTCTTCCACCGAAAAGAGTGACTTCTTGGAGTGGTTAATCATGACCGCCACCACGACATCGTCGTAGAGGGAGCTAGCCCGCTCAATAATGTCGAGGTGACCGTTGGTGATGGGGTCGAAGGACCCTGGGCAGACTGCGCTTCGCTTCATAAGTGAGACGCTAGCAATCTTTAGAGGCGTAGCGCACTATCGCGAGCCCATAAGCGCGCTCGCGTTCTGCCACATACCCCGCTGGCCAGGTAAAAGCAGGACTCTTCGACTCCCTTTCCACCGACACCAGCGCCCGGTCAGTTAAGAGCCCTTGGCTCAAAAGGAGCTCCAACACATGCTCTACTCGGTCGTTGGCGAGGGAATACGGCGGATCAATGAGCACGATGTCGTAAGGGGCCGGCGCCACTTCCTGCGTGAGCCACTTCTCCACTGCAAGCGCATGGACTTTGACGCCCGGGATTCCGACCTTCTCAATATTAGCCCGA
>RGER01000154.1 GCA_009917815.1 Actinomycetota bacterium | reverse complement strand
GCGATTGCGGATGCGGAAGCGGAGGCTGCTCGCCTTCAGGCGATTGCGGATGCGGAAGCGGAAGCTGCTCGCATTGCTGCAGAGGAAGAAGCTGCGCGTCTCGCTGCTGCGGAGGCGGCACGTTTGCAAGCTATTGCGGATGCAGAAGCTGAGGCTGAAATTGAACGTCTCGCTGCAATCGAGGCAGCGAGAATCGCCGCCGAACAAGAAGCTGCTGCAGCTGCAGCGCTCCTGGCCCAACAAGAGGCGGAGGCCGCTGCTGCTGCAGCAGCGGAAGTGCGTCGAGTGGCTGCTGCTAATCGAACCGCGATCGCGAATAATGCGAGAGCATTTGCTGATAGAGCAGCAACCGCGGCTGCACAAGCGTTAGCTCTTGAAGTTGCAGCTGCGGCACGCCTAGCAGAGCATCAAGCTGCATTAACCACGTCTGCTACTGCGCTGGATGCGCTAGAGGATCAGGCTGCTGCGGCAGCGACTACCGCCGCTGAAAAACAAACTGCCGTGGATAATGCCATCGCCGCTGGTGAAAGTGCAGAAACCATCAACACTCTTCTTGCAGAAGCAGATGCGGCGAATGAAGCAGCAAATGCTCTTACAGCTGATGTGGCTGCTGCTCAAGCGGCCTATGACGATCTCCTCGCCCAAGGTGATCCAAATATGGAGATTATCGAAGCCGACATCGCTACAGCAACGGATGCCGCGGTCGACGCGGATACTGCCGCAGATGAAGCAGAGGGTGACGCGGCACTTGCGAATGACATTGCCGATCAACTTGCTGAGGGCGATCTGGCTGCTGCCGAAGCAGCTCTCGCCGCAGATACAGCACGCGCTGAAGCGGATGCGCTAGCCGCCGAAGCTGCCTTGGCAGATGTTGATGCAAATGACAACGCCTAACCTTTGATACGAGTTCCTTCTGCATCAAAGAGTGTGTTGGTTGTAATTGTTCCAGGGATCCACTGACCGAAGAACTCGACCTCCACAGTGGCTCCCTCCTTTGCATTCGCTAACGGGAGATACGCATACCCAATAGCCTTGTCGATGGAATAACCCTGGCCGCCGCTCTTTACGCGTCCTACAATTTCCTCTCCCACACGGATAGGTTCGTTACCGAGTGGAACCCTGCGCACATCTTCAAATATGAGCGCAATCAATTGTCGGGTCTGCTTCTCTTGCGCTGCAAAGAGCGCCTCCCTTCCCACAAAATGTGCCTTCTTCTTTGATACTGCAAATCCAAGACCGGCTTCCCAAGGATTAGTTTCGGTATTTATCTCGCCACCCCAGGCTCGATACCCTTTTTCAAGGCGCAGCGATTCGATCGCCTTGTACCCACACGCCATTAACCCAAATTCTTGGCCGGCCTCAAATATTAGATTCCAAAGGGTTGCCCCGAATTCTGTTGATACATAGAACTCCCACCCCAGTTCTCCTACGTACGTGATGCGGGTTGCTCGGACTGGAATATCTCCAATGGTGATCTCGTGCGATGCCATGAATGGGAAAGCTTCATTACTCACATCTTGCGGCGTGAGCCTTTCGAGAATTTTGCGTGCGTGCGGTCCCCAGAGGCCGAAGCAGGCAAAAGCCCCAGTGACATCTTCTAGAAGAACATCGTCAAAACCGAGTTCACGTCTTTGTTTCTTTAGCCAACCCAGATCATGCGTGCCAAAAGCAGTTCCAGTCACGATGAAGAATGAGTGCTCGCCGGTTTGTGTCACGGTGAAGTCGCATTCAATCCCGCCACGTGAAGTAAGCGCTTGTGTGTACGTAGCCTTGCCTACTCCTTTAACAACTTGATTCGCGCAAACGAGATTAAGGAACTCTCCGGCACGAACTCCACTCACTGTGAACTTTGCAAAACTTGACTCATCGAAGAGCCCTGCAGAGGTGCGCGTGGCGTGATGCTCTACCGCAACTGCAGAAGACCAATGATGACCAGCCCATCCATAAGGCTTGAGCGCATCATCTCTCTCGTGCTCCTTGTAGTAGTTGACACGCTCCCATCCAGATTTTTCACCGAACACAGCGCCGTGTTCAACGTGCCAAGGATAGGCAGGAGATGTTTTAAGCGGCCTCGCACTCGTACGTTCTTCGCCTGGGTAATGAAGGTCGTAGTACGACTCATAATTCTCTTGAGTGCGTTTGAGCGTAAAAGATGGTGACTTGTAAGCAGCGCCAAAGCGCCGAATATCCATATGCCAGAGGTCCATCTGGGGTTCGCCAGTCGCAACCCACTCGGCCACCACTTTGCCGATCCCGCCCGCGCCAGCGATTCCATGAGCGCAGAACCCGGCTGCTACGAAGAAGCCCCCGACTTCTGTTTCGCCGAGACAGAACTCATTATCTGGAGTGAAACCTTCAGGGCCATTGATGAAATTCTTTACGCCCACGCGTTCCATCGCTGGTACACGTTTTTGCGAGTTCACCGCGATCTCTTCGAAACGATCCCACTCTTCTGAAAGTAAACGTCCATTGAAGTCAGCCGGTATGTCATCGAAGTGAGTGTGATCAGCGGTCCAGGGCTTGGAGTTTCTCTCGTAGCCCCCCATCAGCAAACCACTTACCTCTTGTCGGAAGTAAATCAAATTATCTGGGTCGCGAAGTGAAGGAAGATGCTTTGCGGCCGGATCTAAGAAGTTCTCAGTAATGAGGTATTGGTGACTCATGGGAATAATAGGGACGCGCACGCCCACCATGCGTGCAATCGAAGGTGCGTACATCCCGCCGCAATTTACGACTACATCGCATTCGATCTCACCTTTATCCGTTACAACACTCGAGATACGCCCTGCGGTGGTGCGAATCTCGAGTACTCGGGTATGTGTAAAGAACTGCACCCCGGCCTTACGTGCACCTGTTGCCATTGCCTGCGCAAGTTGCGAAGGATCCACCTGGCCATCGGACGGCAGGTAGCAAGCGCCAACAACGCCGTCGAGATCAATTAAGGGAAAGAGTTCTTGTGCCTCTGCCGGTGAAATCTCATGTAGATCGAGACCAAAAGTACGAGCCCAGCCAATCTGACGGCGAATCTCTTCCATTCGCTCGGGTGTAGATGCAAGTTTGATGCTTCCACACTCACGCCAGCTAGGTGGGGTCTCGCTCTCTTGTAGGCGTCGGTATAGATCAACCGAGTGCATATTCATCTTGGTCAATGTGGGGTCAGCGCGGAGTTGACCGACAAGGCCAGCTGAGTGAAAGGTGGATCCGCTGGTCAGGTCGTTCCGGTCGAGCAGAACCACATCGCGCTCGCCCAGTTCGGCGAGATGGAAAGCGACTGAAGTACCCCCCACGCCTCCTCCGATAATGACAATTCTTGCTCGGGCGGGAAGGCTCGTCACTGACATGAGGAAAATGTATCCTGCTTACGTGACTAAAGGCACGCAAGAGTGGGAAGAACTCTACGGAGCGCGCCTTAATAAGATTTCAATCCTACAAAACCGCACAAATATCTCTGAATTATCTGGTGGATTAACCAATACCAATTTGGCTATAGATACACCCCAAGGTCGATTTGTTGCTCGCATGTCGAGTAATGA
>RGER01000153.1 GCA_009917815.1 Actinomycetota bacterium | reverse complement strand
GAGCCGCCATAAAGGAGACGCATGGCGTCGGCGACATCTCCCGGATAGAGCTCAGCGAGCCGATTGCGAATGGCCGAGCAGACCTCCTGGGCATCCTCCGGGGTAGCCACCTTGCCGGTGCCAATCGCCCAGATTGGTTCATAGGCAATCACTACGTTTTTGGGATCAGCCACGCCGTGAAGCGCCGCCTCTAATTGCCCAATCACGTACGACACATGTTCGCCGGATTCTCTTACTTCAAGACTCTCGCCCACGCAAAGGATCGGAGAGAGATGCGCAGCCAGCGCAGCCTTCACTTTACGGTTGATGAGTTCATCACTCTCAGCGTGATACTGACGGCGTTCGCTATGCCCCACGACAACGAAAGAGCAACCCAGCCGTGAGAGCATCGCAGCAGAAATATCTCCGGTGAAGGCTCCGTTGGGTTCAGGGGAAAGATCTTGGGCGCCATAACTGATACGTAACTTGTCGCCATCTACCAGCGTCTGTATTGAGCGAATATCCGTGAAGGGAGGAAGCACAACAACATCGACGGCGTCGTGATCTTTATCGTCGAGAGAGAAAGCTAACTTCTGCACGAGCCCAATCGCCTCGAGGTGATTGATGTTCATCTTCCAGTTGCCCGCCATGAGGGGCTTACGCGCTGTCGACATTACTGCTCCAATACCGTGATACCAGGGAGCGCTTTGCCCTCTAGATATTCAAGAGAGGCTCCGCCACCCGTTGAAATATATCCGAACTCTTCGTCCCTAAAACCTAGTCGACGAACTGCCGCGGCTGAGTCACCGCCACCCACCACCGTGAAGCCATCTAACTCCGCCAAAGCCTGAGCTACCGACTTTGTGCCCGCTGCAAAGGCGTCGAATTCAAAGACTCCCATCGGGCCATTCCAGAAGAGCGTTTTGCAACTCGCAATCGCCTCGGCAAAGACCGCCCCTGACACCGGACCGATATCTAAGCCCATTTGATCTGCGGGAATCTCGTGCGCAGAGACCACGGTAGCCGGCGAATCCGAGGCAAATGCCGGGGCCACCACAATATCCGTGGGCAGTAAGAGCGTAACGCCCGCTTCCTTAGCTTGGGTGATCAGGGCGCGCACTTCATCCAGTTGGTCAGCCTCTACCAGAGACTTACCAACTTCATGTCCTTGCGCGGCCAGAAAGGTGAATACCATTCCGCCACCGATCGCAAGTAGATCTACCTTGTCGAGCAAATTCTTGATGACACCTAATTTGTCGCTGACTTTCGACCCGCCTAAGACCACTCCGTACGGGCGAACGGGATTCTCCGTGAGACGTTTGAGCACTTCGATTTCAGCAGAGATGAGAAATCCAGCAAAGTGTGGAAGTAACGTTGCGATGTCGTATACCGACGCGTGCTTTCGATGAACTGCGCCAAACCCATCTGAAACGAATACATCTCCGAGTGATGCCAAATCTTGAGCGAAGAGGAGCCGCTCTTCGTCTACCTTGCTCGTCTCTGCCGCTTCGTAACGCACATTCTCTAGGAGCACCACATCGCCAGGTTGCATCTTCCCGATGGCATCGCTCGCTTTACCGTCTCGATACTCGGAGATGAAGGCTACATCGGCGCCGAGCAACTCCCCCAACCGACGTGCCACAGGTGCAAGTGACATCTCCGGAACGCGCACGCCTTTGGGACGCCCGAAGTGGGCCATCACGATCACTTTTGCTCCGAGTGCACGAAGATGATTGATAGTAGGAAGCGATGCCCTAATGCGTCCGTCATCAGTGATGTTCCCATCCTTGATAGGAACGTTGAGGTCGCTTCGAAGCAACACTCGTCTGCCGGCAATGTCCGGCAGCGAAGCGAGAGTAGCGATCGGCATTTAGAGCGAGACGCCTACGTGCTGAATCAAATCGACAAGACGATTGGAGTAGCCCCACTCGTTGTCATACCAACCCAACACCTTCACCGTATTGCCGATGACAATTGTGAGTGATGCGTCAAAGATGCAACTCGCTGGGTTTTTATTACTTGTTTTTTTGTTTACTTCAGCTTTTGTTACCTCTCGCCCGAGTTCCACAGTGAGGTCTGTAGCCGAACCAGTAGGAACTGGCACGCGCATGGCATAACCATCCAACT
Organism: Actinomycetota bacterium; assembly: GCA_009917815.1. Classification (GTDB taxonomy): domain Bacteria; phylum Actinomycetota; class Actinomycetes; order Nanopelagicales; family Nanopelagicaceae. Next base: position 1,434 of record RGER01000153.1, on the reverse strand, counting down.
TGCCCTTCAACGACGGAATGACGAGAGAGATCGCCTTTGCGGCACCCGTTGTGGTTGGAATAAGATTTGTCGCTGCTGCACGTGCGCGGCGGAGATCCTTGTGCGGGAAATCCAGAATCACTTGATCGTTCGTGTAAGCATGAATGGTGGTCATCAATCCCTTGACTACACCGAACTCTTCGACGAGCACCTTGGCCATGGGCGCCAAGCAATTCGTCGTGCATGACGCATTCGAAATAATGTGATGCTTCGAATCGTCGTAATCATTGTGATTGACGCCCATCACAATAGTGACGTCTTCATCGCTGGCAGGGGCTGAAATGATAACTTTCTTGGCGCCGGCAGCGATGTGCTTTCCGGCATCTGCTGCCTTCGTGAAGTGTCCGGTTGATTCAACCACGACATCTGCGCCCAATTTCGCCCAAGGAAGATGAGCAGGATCGCGCTCAGCAGTGACCGCAAACGTTTTGCCATCAACGGTGATGGAATTTTCGGTGAACGAGACCGGAAGACCAAGGCGGCCCAAGATCGAGTCGTACTTGAGGAGGTGGGCCAATGTGGCGATATCGGTGAGATCATTGACACCTACGATTTCAATGTCAGCTCTCTGCGTGAGTGCCGCGCGAAAGAAATTTCTGCCAATACGTCCGAAGCCGTTGATTCCTACTTTTACAGTCATAGCAATCTCCTTACGTCAGGGCGCATAGGGAGAGGACTGAGTCATGCGCGGATGATTGAAACTTTACCCCAACATGTCGGGGGTTAAACCGGCTTCTGTGTCTGGGATTCCGAGATCTTGGGCACGCTTATCCGCCATAGCCAAGAGGCGTCTAATACGTCCAGCCACGGCATCCTTCGTCAGCGGTGGGTTTGCCAAAGAGCCCAACTCTTCAAGGCTGGCCTGCCCATGTTCAATCCGCAATTTTCCGGCCTCTTGCAAATGGTCCGGGATCTCTTCTCCGAGGATTTCTAAGGCACGAGCAACTCGTGCTGAGGCAGCTACCGCGGCGCGGGCTGATCGACGAAGATTTGCATCATCAAAATTCGCTAAGCGATTAGCAGTCGCACGCACTTCACGTCGCATGCGTCGTTCTTCCCAAGCAAGGACACTCTCGTGGGCACCGAGACGCGTCAGCATGATGGCGATGGCATCACCATCACGGATAACAACGCGATCGATTCCGCGCACTTCGCGAGCCTTCGCAACGACACCGAGGCGACGAGCAGCTCCAACGAGGGCAAGTGCTGCTTCCGGACCGGGGCACGTTACTTCGAGGGCACATGAACGGCCAGGCTCTGTGAGCGATCCGTGCGCTAGAAAAGCTCCCCGCCAGGCCGCTTGCGCGTCACACAGAGATGCTGAGACAACTTGAGGTGGTAATCCGCGAACAGGCCGACCACGCCCATCGATCAAACCCGTCTGTCTGGCTAACG
>RGER01000152.1 GCA_009917815.1 Actinomycetota bacterium | reverse complement strand
TCTATATTACCTGTGTCGCTACCGATCCTATATCGCTTAATCTTTCTGGTTTCCCAGATTGAAATAGCCTTAAGGATAATTCGCTCTTTCATATCTTCGTCTGCCCCTCTTAAAATAGCTGCCTGTAGTCGAAGCAAGGTCGTTTGTACCAATAGGAAGGCATGTCTAGTCACTACCGCCTGGCGTACAAAATCTGGTTCGGTCTCTGCCCTATCGGACTTAAATTTCGCATTTGCGACTGCTTCGGTCATCTCCCCTAAAACTTCATCGAAACTCTTGCTCTCATCATGGAGTGCAATGGCCGCCAAAGTTTGCACGGGAGAACGCGAAGGTAAGACTGCTGCGCGGGCACCATCTTCCCGAATAACAATGAGGGCTTCGTCTGCAGTCGACTTACCCGCTTTGTCGTGTGGAAGAAGGAGTACTTCGTGCGCTCCTTCGGCCGCATCGATCCACTCATCAACGCCGACTCGCCGAGATTCGAATGCTGCGATGACCGTAACCCCTGATGCTTCAAGCACTTCTTGTAACCCCGCGCCGTTCGCCACGGTAATCACGCGCCTTGTTCCGCTTGCTGCAGAAGCTATGAGAGTTGTGATGCGAACGCGGTGCACAATTCCTGCCTTCATGCCTGCGTCGACGGCAGCGCCCGCGTCGTCGGTATGCACGTGAACGTTCCAGGTCGGCGAATCGCCCACTACTAGGACGCTTGAACCGAGCGCTTCTAGATCGCTGCGCAATTTCGAAACTTTATGCACTTCTTCCGCTGAGAGCAGGTACATCACTTCGTATTCGCCATCAGGTTCGCCTTCACAAGCAGTCACACTTGCTGGAGTGAAAGTAATTCCTTCTAGTGGGGCCGCTGCAGGATCAAGAACTTCAACAAGCGCCGCCAAGATTCGTTCCAACGCATGAGCGCCGGCATCGATCACACCAGCCGCTTCAGGAATAGGTGGGTTAAGTGCAGAATCAATCACCGCACGATGTGCACCACTCCACGCAGCCCGAGCAATCTCTCTCGCACTCCCTTCTTCACATCGTTGCGCGAATTCCGTCGCTGATGTCATCGCGGTCAGAATCGTGCCCGGCAAGGGTTTTGCAACGGCGTCCCAAGCTCTTTTTCGAGCCGCCTCGAAAGCGGCAACCAACCCGGCCTCAAGTCCAGCGGCTATGCCAGCAAAAATCTGACTAGTAATGACGCCGGAATTGCCGCGCGCCCCCAACAAAGCGCCCTGCGCGAAGAGGGCGGGCGCCTCACCTGCTTTACCCAGAGCCGCGCGCCCCGCTTCTACGGTGGCCCAGACATTGGTCCCGGTATCGCCATCGGCCACGGGGTAGACGTTTTCGCTGTTGAGGCCCTCGCGAGCTTGCCCCAGCAGGAGAGCGCTACGCTCAATCCAGGCTCGAAACTCGACTCCGCTCAACCCATCGGGGCGAGTTGCCGGCGCGCTGGGGGTGGTGGCCATAAGCGTCAGGCTAGCGCCGATTTCGCCCCAAGGCAGGCTCTCGGCTACTCTTCAACCGTAAGCAAGGCGCGTTTGCGCCTCATGAAAACCCCTATCAAGGAGTATGACGTGGCATCGGTATGCGAGATCTGTGGCAAGGGCCCATCGTGGGGCAACAGCATTTCCCATTCCCACATCCGCACCTCACGTCGCTGGAACCCCAACATTCAACGCGTCCGCGCGATCGTCAAGGGCACCCCAAAGCGCGTCAACGTCTGCGTCTCTTGCCTGAAGGCTGGCAAAGTAACTCGCTAGTCCGCCTTGCTGCGCGCTTTAACTCATTTCGCACGTTAACTAATCTGCAGAGCCCTGGTTTCGCGATTCTCTAAGAGCGCCCCCACGCAGGTAAATGCTCCTGGACTCATCCGGTAAACCGCGTTCTGTCCAAATTGCCTGGCGAACTCCAACACAGATGCTTCCTCGAGCCCCATGACTGCAAATCCTGGTTCAATCCAAGTTGATGCTGGGTCATGGCCCACTGCATCAAAGAGGAAGGCACCGGCACGTTCTAACCCCTGACGGAGTCCTGCATTCAGGGCAGCATTCATCTGTGGGGTGAATTGATCGCTGCTCCATGGGTTCGCTGCCGTCATTACAAAGAATTCTTCCGCAGGAAAATTCCACTCACCGCTCGGAACGTCCGCGGCCATAAGTAAATGGGTGCGATTATGGTCATCAGTAACGCGTACGTGCGTCTCCATATAAAACTTCCAAAAATCGTTTGTCATCACATCAACTCTTTCGACTCTGCCAACCATGATCGACCGGACCTATCCCTGAACCTAATGGAAAACCCAACTTGATGGCGCCAGTGATGTACTTCTTGGCCAGCTCGACCGCTTCTGGAACAGAATTACCAAGCGCTAAGTAACTTGCGATTGCCGAGGCGAGAGTGCAACCCGTTCCGTGGGTGTGTCGGTTCTCGTACCGTACCGATTCAAAGCGATGGCTCTCCTTACCATTTGTCAAGAGATCAACTGCTGGTCCAGCGAGGTGGCCACCTTTGATCAAGACCCACTCGGGACCGAACGCGAGAAGTGCATCGGCCGCATGGGTCATCCCTCTCTCATCAGAAATAGTAATTCCTGTGAGCTGTGAAACTTCGTACAGGTTTGGCGTGATCACGGTTGCAATCGGGATGAGTCGCTCACGAAGATTCGTGAGAGCATCAACGGCAAGTAGAGAATCACCATGCTTACTCACACCCACGGGATCAACCACGATCGGCACATCAGCAGGTAGCCGTTCTAAGAGCTGCGCAACGACTGCGACGAGTTGAGCATTTGCCAGCATTCCCGTTTTCACCGCATCAACACCAATATCGTCAACGACTGAGTGGAATTGCGCCTCAACCGCCTCGGCAGCCATTTCCCAAACGCCCTGCACTCCCAACGAATTCTGTGCGGTGATCGCGGTAACCACGCTCATTCCGTGCACACCGCAGGCAAGCATCGTTTTGAGATCGGCTTGGACTCCGGCACCACCACCGCTATCGGATCCTGCGATGGTAAGTACGCGCTTCATATTCCCACTCTAATTCATTAATTAAGCGGAAAAGTGGTCATGCCCATGGCGACCGAGTGCAATCCCTGGACTTACTACCGCAACCTCACCTCTTGCCCGCACGATACCGATAGCTCGGGCGCCTATCGGTGGGGCTGTTTCGGGCGACAACGTGCCAGCGAACGCGTGATCTTCTCCACCAGCGAGAGCCCACTCGAATGGATCAATTTCTAGTACGTCGGCAGCAGCGACTAGTTCAGAGACATCTAAGGCATCAATATCTAGATCAATAGTGACGCCACTGGCATCTGCGATATGCCCCAAATCAGCAACAAGACCATCACTCACATCGCAGAGAGCCGTGGCACCTCGCGCGGCAAATTCACGTGCACTTTCATAAGGAGGTTTAGGAACTTTATGGAGAGCGACGAGACCAGGGGCGATGTCGATTCCACGAGAGAGAATTTCAAGTCCCGCTGCCGACGCACCAGTTTGGCCGAAGAGATAGACGATCTCACCGACCTGCGCGCCACTGCGTGTAACTGGAGCAGAGACCGCAGG
>RGER01000151.1 GCA_009917815.1 Actinomycetota bacterium | reverse complement strand
GATTTGCCAAGATTGCCCGCTTCCCGGTCGTGATGGCCTTTAACGCGGGTATCAAGTAAACGCGGGTTTCAGCGTGTGGGAATAATCCTCCTCCGGCTGGGTTATCCTTAACCCAGTCCACGTGAGGAGTGATTTCTGATGGTATTGGCACTTTCGATTCTGCTGGTGATCACCAGCGTCTTGATGGTCATGTTGGTCCTACTGCACAAAGGTAAGGGCAGTGGCCTCTCCGATCTCTTCGGCGGCGGCGTCTCTTCCTCCTACGGCGGATCCACAGTGGTGGAACGAAATCTTGATCGAATCACAATCGTGGTGGGCGCTCTCTGGTTTGCCAGTGTGGTCGCGCTCGGCCTCTGGCTTAAGTAGTTCCAGGTTTAACACAACTCGAGTTTTTCTCGCACCACTCGAACTCACTAGAAGGAGCGATCATGGCAAGTGGAAGCGCAATCAGAGGAAGTCGAGTCGGCGCCGGCCCTATGGGCGAAGCCGAGCGCGGCGAAGCTGCTCCACGTTTTCGCCTCTCCTACTGGTGCGAACGCGGCCACGAAACCAAACCATCTTTCGCTGATGACGGAACCGTCACACCGCCTACCGAGTGGGATTGTCCCCGTTGCGGTCTTCCTGCCGGCTTGGATAAAGATAATCCTCCCGCAGCTCCTAAGAATGAGCCGTACAAAACGCACTTGGCATATGTGAAGGAGCGGCGATCAGAAGTAGATGGCGCCGCGATTCTTCAAGAGGCACTTAAGAAGTTGCGCGGGGAAGATTAATCAACGTCTCAACAAGTTGATCTAGGCCACCTTCGTGTAAATGCAGGTGCAAGAAGTTTAAGCTGCGCGACCTCAAAGCCAATTCATCTCCAGCTGCTTGAGCGAGTTGCAATTGGTGAAAAGTAAATTGACTCTCCGGAATCGCTACATCTTCAGCGCGTTCAGTAGTGAGTTGCAGGAATGATCCGATGAGCGGACCACCTTTATGGATTTGGCCCGTACTGTGGAGGAAACGTGGTCCCCAGCCAAAGGTGGTGGGAGCACCGCTGGAACGTTCCAGGAGAGTACGCAGAATTTTCGCTCGTGAATCTTTCTCTCTATCGAGAAAGGCCATCACGCCGATATAGCCATCTACTCGGCTGAGAAACTCTGATATCGCCGCTATTGCTGACATCGGATCGCCAACAACTTCGATATTGCCATCCATCTTCCCGTTGCGTGCACGTTGCTGGGAATTGAGGATGGCGTTGGCGCGTTCTTTTGTCTCGGCCACGTTCGGTTGATCAAATGCGTTGACCTGCATATGCGCGCAGAGTAGGGCGGTGGCCCACTCCCAGAGCAGAAAGTGCTCTCCCAGTGTGGCTGAGATCTCGATATCGCCTGACTCTCCGTTTAGGGCGACAGAGAGTACTTGAGGTCGAGCGCTTCCTAGGGCTGGCACCACAATAGGCAGTACGCCTCTCCCCTCTTTTCCTGTCGATTCTGCAAGTAGTTGTTCGATCCAATCGCCCAAGCCGTGTGGTGAAGCGATTTCGACGTACGGGAAACTTTGGGCATGGTGAGCAAGCGCGGCGGCCAGTTTTACTGCTGGAGAATCAGGTAGCAGAAATGAGTGAGCTGCTCCCTGCGCGTCGTCGAGGAGTTCTGAAACATCTACACCAGCAAGGGCGCTTGGTAGTAATCCAGAAGCACCTAGCGCACTGAATCGGCCACCCACGTGTGGGTCCGAGTGCAGAATCCGGTATCCCACTCTGTCGGCGTATTCGGCGAGCGGGGACTCTGGATCCGTGATGATGACGAAGTGGCCGGCAGGATCTAGTCCCAGCTCACGCACCTTAGATTCAAGGACTGCTCGATGTACAAGTGTTTCTAGGGTTGTTCCGGATTTCGATGCAATCACAATGACGCTTCGAGATAGGTCCATGTTAAGGACTCGCGCGACTTGATGTGGATCCGTCGAATCGAGTATTTCGATGCGCTTATGCTCAAAAGCGCAGATAACTTCTGAAGCGAGCGATGATCCGCCCATCCCTGAAAGGATGACATTCTCTAAATTGCGGCTCCTTGCCCACGCCGCGAGAGAATCGATGGCTGGTAGAAGTGTTCGTGAAGAAGTGGGGAGATCCAGCCAGCCCAATCGCTGCTCGGCATCTGTGGACGCGTGCGATCCCCAAAGTGATTCATCCTTCGCCGCTAGACGTGCTGCAAGCGTGTTCATCTCGTCGAGAAGTGCAGTCGACAGTTCGGGAGTTCTGATGCGGATCATAGTTGCGCAGCGACCACGGAAATCAGTTCGTTCCACGATGCTTCAAATTTTGCGACACCGTCGCGTTCGAGCTCAGCGAGAATTGCAGTGAGGTCAATCCCCAGTTTCGAGAGCGCGTTGAGTTGCGCGTGCGCTTCGCGGAGAGTGCCAGAGATGGTGTTCCCTCGGGGTTCACCGGTCTCGGCGACGGAGAGCAAGGTCGCTTCCGGCATCGTGTTGACCGTATGGGGAGCAACCAATTCGACGACGTAACGATTTTTGTCAAAGGTAGGGTTCTTCACACCAGTTGAGGCCCAAAGCGGACGTTGAGGATGAGCGCCCTGTCGGGCGAGATCGACCCAGGTGGGGGAATCGATAGTGCTTTGGAAAATTTCGTAGGCGATTTTAGCGTTAGCGATAGCGGTTGTGCCTCGCAAAGCAAGGGCTTCTGATGTTCCAATAGCCTCCAAGAGCGGATCGACAGCAGAGTCAACGCGCGAAATGAAGAAAGAAGCAACCGAGTGAATGTGGCTAATTGATTCTCCTCTACCTAGCCGCTGTTGCAGGCCAGTGATGTAAGCATTGAGAACATCTGCGTAACGTTTCGCAGAGAAAATGAGTGTGACATTTACGCTTAGCCCGGCTGCAATAAGAGTAGTGATCGCGGGAAGCCCGGCAACCGTTGCTGGTACCTTGATCATCAAGTTAGGGCGATTGATGGAATTCCATAATTCGTGCGCTTGTACAACAGTGCCCTGCGTATCGTGCGCCAATCGGGGATCAACCTCAATGCTCACTCGACCGTCTCTTCCGCCAGACGCCACAAATTGGGGCTGCAAAATGTCGCACGCATTTTGCACATCTTCAGATGTGAGCGCTGTGATGGCCTCTTCGGGAGATTTTCCTCGATGTTGTGCGATTGCTGACGCGTAGAGATCCGACTGGGTGATCGCTTGTTGGAATATTGAAGGATTTGTGGTGACGCCCACGACCGAGTGAGTGGCTATCAGATTCGCCAACGATGTGGGTGAATCGATATGCAATCTCTCTCTCGAGAGATCGTCGAGCCAAATGCTGGTGCCCTCTGCGGAGAGGGATTGCAGGGGCTTCAAAGCAGGCTCTTGACCCTCGTTGCAATATTGGCGGCGGAGAAACCGAACTTCTCAAAGAGTTCGGGCGCACTTGCCGAAGCACCAAAGTGTTCCAGCGAAACGCACGAACCTTGATCGCCCACGTACCGATACCAATTCTGTGCAACTCCGGCTTCCACACTGACTCGCACACGTAGATCGCGGGGGAGTACGGATTCGCGGTAAGCCTCATCTTGTTCTTCAA
>RGER01000016.1 GCA_009917815.1 Actinomycetota bacterium | reverse complement strand
AATCGTCGCCTGATTGCTTGACCCACGACATCAGCTTACGAAGCTCGCGACCGACCTTCTCGATGATGTGGGTCTCGCCCTTGGCACGAAGCGCCTTGAACTCTGGCGCACCAGCATCTTGATCTGCGATGAAGCGTGCAGCGAATGAACCGTCTTTAATTTCAGCGAGTACTTGCTTCATATTCTCTTTGACTCGGGCGTCAATAACACGAGGACCCGAAACATAATCACCGTACTCTGCAGTATCTGAAACTGACCAGCGTTGCTTTGCAATGCCACCTTCGTACATCAGATCCACAATGAGCTTGAGTTCGTGTAGACACTCGAAGTAGGCAACTTCAGGTTGGTATCCAGCTTCAACGAGAGTCTCAAAACCGTATTGCACGAGTTGTGAAGCGCCGCCACAGAGAACTGCTTGCTCGCCGAAGAGATCGGTTTCACACTCTTCAGTGAAGGTAGTTTGGATGCCGCCCGCACGGAGCCCACCAATGCCTTGCGCGTAAGAGAGGGTGAGCGCCCACGCTTTTCCGGTGGCATCTTGCTCGACTGCAACGAGGACGGGTACGCCGCGACCAGCAGAGAACTCGCGACGAACAAGGTGTCCGGGGCCCTTGGGAGCCACCATGCAGACATCTACGCCAGCTGGTGGCGTGATGTAGCCGAAACGAATATTGAAACCATGACCGAAGAAGAGTGCATCACCATCTTTGAGGTTGGGTGCAACGGCTTCTGCGTATACGTGGCGTTGAACGTGATCTGGAGTGAGAATCATGATGACATCGGCTTCTTGGCAAGCGACCGCAGGGGTAACTACGCGCATGCCATCGGCTTCTGCCTTGGCGCGGCTCTTTGAACCCTCGGGGAGACCTACGCGAACATCAACACCAGAATCGCGCAGGGAGAGTGAGTGGGCGTGACCCTGAGATCCATAGCCCAGTACTGCAACTTTGCGACCTTGGATAATCGAAAGGTCTGCATCCTTGTCGTAGAACATCTTTGCCATTCTCGTTACCTTCCCCTGCTCCGTCCCCAATGGGGTGCGCACACATGTGCTGTTTACGTTTTTACTTGCTGATTGATTTACTTCCGCGTGCCATTGCTACCAAACCTGATTGGACTAGCTCCTTGATACCAAAGGGCTCAAGCACACTTAATAGGGCAGCAATCTTCTCGCCTGTGCCCGTGGCTTCGATAATGACCGCATCAGCCACAACATCAACAACTTTGGCCCGAAAAAGAGAGACAATCTCAAGCACTTCGGGGCGGTTTCTTGTATCGGCGGATACCTTCACCAGCAGAAGTTCACGTTGCACCGATGAAACAGAATCAAGCTCAACAATTTTGAGTACGTTGATCAACTTATTGAGCTGTTTGGTCACTTGCTCAAGCGGATTCTCTTCTACATTGACTACGATGGTCATGCGCGAGATTTCTTCGTGCTCGGTCGGGCCCACGGCAAGGGATTCGATATTGAATCCACGACGCGAAAAGAGTGAGGCCACACGAGCAAGTACGCCAGGGCTGTTCTCGACTAATACGGAGAGGGTATGAAGGCTCATAGGTCTTGTGAATCCCAGTCAGGCGCGAGTTCACGCGCAATCATAATTTCATCGTTGCTAGTGCCGGCAGCGACCATCGGCCACACCATGGCATCTCGATGAACACTGAAGTCGACAACAACAGGTTGGTCATTGATTTCCATAGCTTTTGCAATAGTGGCATCGACATCTTCTGCCTTCTCGCAGCGCAAACCAATGCACCCCATGGCGTCAGCCAACTTAGCGAAATCGGGGATGCGCTTTGAGTGCAGGTCGGTATTTGAATAACGGGAGTTATAGAAGAGTGTTTGCCATTGGCGCACCATTCCCAAACTCTCGTTATTAATAACAGCAACTTTGATCGGAATGTTGTTGATGGCGCAGGTGGCCAATTCTTGGTTGGTCATCTGGAAACAGCCGTCACCATCGATGGCCCAGACGGCTGTCTCGGGACGCCCTACCTTCGCGCCCATGGCTGCCGGAACGGCATATCCCATGGTGCCGAGGCCCCCTGAGTTGAGCCAGGTGCGAGGCTTTTCGTAAGAGACAAACTGTGCAGCCCACATTTGATGTTGCCCCACACCCGCGGCGTAAATGGCATCGGGTCCAGCAATTTTTCCAAGCCGCTCAATGACATATTGAGGCGAGAGCGTTCCGTCTTCTGGAATGTCATAGCCCAACGGGAAAGTACTGCGCCATGAATTACATTGCTTCCACCATCCACCGAGATCTGGCTGGTGTCCGGCGGCAAATTCGGCCTGCAAGGCAGGAGCCAGTTCGGAGAGAGTCTCACGAAGATCACCCACGATGGGGACATCTACATAACGATTCTTACCAATTTCGGCGGGATCAATATCTGCGTGGATGATCCGTGCGTTCGGTGCAAAAGTTGAAAGTTTGCCCGTCACTCGATCATCAAAGCGAGCTCCGAGAGTGATGAGCAGATCAGCCTTTTGCAAAGCAGTTACTGCCGCAACGGTGCCGTGCATTCCTGGCATTCCAAGGTTTTGGGGGTGGCTATCCGGGAATGACCCTCGGGCCATCAATGTGGTAACCAACGGAGCGCCACACAATTCCGCGAAAGCCATGAGCTCGCGAGATGCGTTTGCCTTGATGACACCGCCACCTACGTAGAGAACTGGACGTTGCGATTGCGCAATGAGTGCAGCCGCTTCTCGAATTTGCTTTGAGTTTGGCTTGCATCGCTACCGATAGCCCCTGATGGAACTTGTCCGGTGATAGCTACGAGCGGCACGGAATCCATTTGCGCATCCGCGATGGGCGTGACCAAATTGGTTGCTCCCGGACCCGAAGTTGCCATACACACGCCGACCTTGCCCGTGGCTTGCGCATAGCCAGTTGCGGCATGACCTGCACCTTGCTCGTGGCGTACCAAGATGTGGCGGATAGAGCTATCAAAGAGTGGGTCGTAGGCCGGAAGGATGGCGCCGCCAGGAATACCGAAAATGACTTCGACGCCCGCGTGCTCCAGCGAGCGCACGAGTGATTCAGAACCGTTAATCATCATCAGCCTCCTTTCGCCTCTGCTCAGCCTCAAAAAATCCGTTTGACCCCTGTAATGCGAAACCCCCCGGTGGAAACCGAGGGGTGCACGCGGATGAGCTTTCGCTCAGCTCGCGCGCTCCAGGCGTACGGAAATTCGTGACAACATACACATAGCGTCCTCTAGCCGAGCGTGCAGGTCAATCCCAAGAGGCTGAGTTCTCATGATTTGAGACGGAGATCTCACCCTTCGGCTAGGCGAGAACCTCCCCCGGCGCGCCTAGTCGCAGACTGCGCCCTTCGAGGCAGATCCGACGAGTTTGGCGTACTTGGCCAAGACCCCCCGCTGATACTTATGAGGCACCGGTTGCCAGGAGGCCTTGCGCGCCATCAATTCAGAGGGGTTGACCAGCAGGTCAAGGCTCCGGTTGGCCACATCGATCCGAATCCGGTCGCCATCTCGAATGAGGGCGATCGGTCCACCATCGAGCGCCTCGGGCGCGACGTGTCCAACGCAGAGGCCAGTAGTGCCTCCGGAGAAGCGCCCATCGGTGAGCAATAAGACCGACTTTCCGAGACCAGCGCCCTTAATAGCTCCCGTGATCATGAGCATCTCACGCATACCGGGGCCGCCTTTAGGCCCTTCATATCGGATGACCACCACGTCACCGGCCTGAATCGTGCCATCTTCAAGCGCGGCCATCGCACTCTGTTCGCGTTCGAAGACACGTGCGGGACCTTCAAAGATGTCGACTCCAATGCCAGCGGTTTTACAGACAGCACCCTCAGGAGCGAGCGTTCCGCCGAGAATGGTGATTCCGCCAGTGGCTGCCAAAGGTTTCTCAACCGAATACAAAATGTCGCCATCGGCAGCTGGCGGCGCAATCTCTGCCAAGTTCTCCGCCATCGTCTTGCCAGTCACCGTGAGGCAATCACCATGCAATAACCCCGCGTCGAGAAGCGCGCGCATGACCACGGGAATTCCGCCCACTTTGTCGACGTCGGTCATCACAAAGCGACCGAATGGTTTGAGATCTCCAAGGAGCGGTACTCGGGCGCCGATACGGTTGAAATCTTCTAGCGTGAGTTCGACATCTGCTTCATGTGCGATTGCAAGCAAGTGCAGCACCGCATTTGTTGATCCACCCAGCGCCATGACAACGGTGATCGCATTTTCAAAAGCTTTCTTCGTAAGGATGTCGCGCGTTGTAATTCCTTGACGAATAAGGTTCACCACCGCCTCGCCAGCTTGAACCGAGTAGCCATCGCGCCGGCGATCAACTGCTGGCGGAGCTGCAGATCCAGGTAGCGACATACCAAGTGCCTCTGCAGCGCTTGCCATGGTGTTCGCCGTATACATTCCGCCACATGCGCCTTCACCAGGACAGATGGCACGTTCGATGCGATCGACTTCTTCGCGCGTGATCAAACCACGGGCGCACGCGCCTACGGCCTCGAACGCATCGATGATGGTGACATCGCGACCATCTACAGAGCCCGGCATCGTAGAACCGGCGTAAACAAAGACGCTAGCCACATCGATGCGTGCAGCTGCCATCAACATTCCTGGAAGTGACTTGTCACAACCGGCGAACATCACCATTCCATCGAGGCGCTCAGCTTGCATGACGGTTTCTACCGAATCAGCGATGACCTCGCGCGACACCAATGAGAAGTGCATTCCCTCGTGACCCATAGAGATGCCATCCGAGACAGAGATGGTTCCAAATTGCAGTGGGTATCCGCCGGCATCAAAGACTCCCTGTCGGGCAGCTTTCGCGAGACGATCCAGCGAGAGATTGCACGGCGTGATCTCATTCCACGAAGAGGCAATACCGATCTGAGGCTTCTCCCAATCGTCATCCCCCATACCGACCGCGCGCAACATGCCACGAGCAGGGGCCCGCTCGAGTCCATCAGTGACCAATCCAGAGCGGGGCTTCATTGAATTCATATTCATATCGTAGAGGGCAAAACTCCCTCTTCACCCGCTACCCTCAGGCCATGACTTCTCAAATGGGCCACACGCGCCACCTTGGACAACTCTCCGTCAACGCAATGGGGCTGGGCTGCATGCCCATGTCCTGGGCTTACGGCGTAGACGATATTGATCCAATCGAGGTTCGTGCGACTCTGCGCGAAGCCATCGACCTGGGAGTAACCCTGCTCGATACTTCTGATGTCTACGGCCCCTATACGAACGAGGAACTACTCGGACGCGAGATCGTCGATGCAGGATTGCGCGACAAAGTGCAACTTGCTACCAAGTGCGGCCTGAAGACCATCGATACTTTCAAATACGCATACGACGGTACCCCGGAGCATGTGCGCGCCGCTTGCGATGCTTCACTGAAGCGCCTCAAGGTTGATCACATCGATCTCTATCAATTGCACCGAACCGATCCAAAGGTTGAAATTGAAGAAACCTGGGGAGCAATGGCTGAGCTCATCACTGCAGGCAAAGTCGGTGCTATCGGCCTCTCGGAAGCTTCACTAGAAAACTTACAGCGTGCACAAGCAATCTATCCATTAACTACTCTGCAAAGCGAGCTCTCACTGTGGAGCCAAGACGTTTTGGAAAATGGCATTCTCGATTGGTGCAAGGAAAACAACGTCGGATTTCTCGCCTTTAGCCCCCTTGGCCGCGGCTTCCTGACTGGCGAGGTTTCTTCCGTAAGTACCTATGATTTCCGAGCAGCCAACCCACGCTTTACTGAAACCGCCATGGCAGAGAATCAAAAAATCGTCGATGCAATTTCTACTATTGCTGTGCGGCTGGGCATCACCAACGCGCAATTAGCGCTTGCTTGGGTGCTCGCCCAAGGCGAAAATGTGGTTCCGATCCCCGGCACGAAGCGACGCAAGTGGCTACGCCAAAACGTCGCCGCTCTCGAGATAACCCTCGATGCGGCGACGTTGACAGAACTTGCGAATATTCCGAGGTCAACCATCCCTCGCTACTAGTTGCCCCTAGCCGACGTGCGCACCACCTTCATGCTCCACCAACGAATCCTTACCCACATTGATGAAAATGAGGATTACTGCGGCGCCTAAGGCAAGAAGCGCTGCTCCCGTAAAGAAAGTCATGGTGTATCCGTGGGTGAATGCGTAAGCGTCGGGCTTGTCCATGCCGTGCGCCTTTGCATAGTTCACCGTAGCTGTTGCGGCAATCGTATTGAGAAGAGCAGTCCCAAGTGAGCCGCCTACTTGTTGACTCGTGTTAATCAGAGCGCTCGCTACGCCGGCATCTTGACCGCCAACACCATGCAGAGCTGTGCTAGATACCGGGATAAAGACGAAAGCTAAGCCAGAGCTCATGACGATCATGTAAGGCAGCACATGTGTGAAATAAGAAGTGTCAGGGGTGATGCGTGTCAGCATTAGCAACCCAACGCTCGCGCACACTAGTCCAAAAATCATTAAAGGCTTAGGACCAAGTTTAGGTAATAACTGACTTGCAACGCCGGCAGACAAAATGATTCCCACCGAGAACGGTAGGAAGGCAAAACCTGATCGCAATGGGGAGTAACCCAAGATCACCTGAAGGTAGAGCCCGAGGAAGAGGAACATAGAGAAAAGACCTGCTCCTACGATCAGTGAGGAGAGATAAGAGCCACCTCGATTGCGCTCCAAAAGGACTCGCATCGGAAGTAGTGGGCTCTTCACTCGCAATTCGATAACGACGAAAGCCACCAGCAGGGCGAGAGCAATCGCAAAGAAGATCAGAGTTCCACTTGAAAGCCAGCCAATAGTGGCAGCCTTGGTAAATCCATAAACAAGAGAGACCAAACCAAGGGTCACGGTAATCGCACCCGGAATGTCGTAACTATGCTCACCGGTTGCCTTCGATTCATGAACGAACGGGATCGCCAGCAAGAACGCAACGATCGCGATAGGGACGTTAACCCCAAGACACCAACGCCATGAGAAGTACTGGGTGAGCGTGCCGCCAAGAATTAATCCGATCGCGGCCCCACCACCGGAGATCGCACCAAAGACACCGAAGGCGCGAGCGCGCTCCTTAGGAACGATGAAGTTGACGGTGATGAGCGAGAGTGCAGCTGGGGCTAATAGCGCAGCAAAACCACCTTGCAATGCTCGAGAGGCGAAAAGTAATCCAGAAGTACTCGAGATACCGCCCAACGCAGAAGCACCCGCGAAGCCAAGAAGGCCAATCATGAAGACCTTCTTGCGCCCCACGTAATCTGCGATACGGCCGCCGAGAAGTAAGAGTCCACCGAAGGCCAACGTATAGGCGGTGATCACCCATTGCTGATTTGCATCACTAATACCAAGGTCGCGCTTTGCGCTGGGCAACGCCAAATTCACAATAGAGGCGTCGAGTACCACCATTAATTGCGCAATAGCGATCACAAAGAGCGCCTTCCAGCGGCGAGGATCTTGACCAGGCTCGTAGACGTGATGATCAGGCGTGATGGCAGACAAGGCAGAGTTAGGCAAAATTTCTCCTGGATTAGATGATGATTTAAGACAAACCTATCTGAACAATTGGTGCAACTTGAAATAGCGCGAATCTATTCCCAGATTCGTCAATTGTGTGGGGAATACCCCTACTGACCTAACTCCTTAAGGAGTAACTCTCGCACTTTGGCCGCATCGGCTTGGCCTTGTGTTGCTTTCATCACAAGGCCAATCAATGCACCCGCAGCATTCAGATTGCCTCCACGGACCTTCTCAGCCGCTGCTGAATCAGATGCGATGGCTGTCGCAATTGCTGACAAGAGTGCGCCATCATCAGAGACCACTTTGAGTCCACGTGAGGCCACAACCTCATCAGGACGACCTTCACCTGCGATTACGCCATCGACCACTTGCCGAGCCAATTTATCTGTGAGATCTCCGGTGGAGACGAGTTCCACGATGCGAGCCACATCTGCAGGCGTAATTCCCACATCGATCACTTCAACGCCGCGTTCATTTGCTTGGCGGGCAATTTCTCCGACCCACCAACTACGCGCCTTGGCCGGGTCCGCTCCCAAAGCCACAGTTTCAATGACCACAGCAAGTACGCCGGCATTCACCATGGATGCCATTTCTTTATCTGCGATGTTCCACTCTTTCTGCAAACGAGCACGCAAGACAGATGGGCGTTCTGGCAGTGTGGCACGAAGTTCTTCGACCCAAGCTGGATCTGGAGCAATCGGCACTAAATCTGGCTCCGGAAAATATCGATAATCCTCGGCGGTCTCTTTCGATCTTCCAGAAGTAGTAATGCCGCTATCTTCGTGAAAGTGTCGAGTCTCTTGCACGACTTTGAGTCCACTGTCTAGGCGAGCTGCATGGCGCTGCATTTCACTTCGAATAGCGCGCTCTACAGATCGGAGCGAGTTTACGTTTTTCGTTTCGCTTCGAGTTCCTAGAATTCCAGACCCCCGTGGCGAGAGAGAGACGTTGGCATCGCAGCGAAGTGAGCCTTGCTCCATCTTGACATCGCTGACGCCCAAGGAACGTAAAATGTCACGCAACTCTGCAACGTAGGCCTTCGCAACAAGCGGGGCGTACTTCTCTGTACCCGGGATCATCTTTGTAACAATTTCTACAAGTGGAATCCCGGCGCGGTTGTAATCAAGGAGCGAGTAGTCGGCGCCGTGGATGCGGCCGGTCGCGCCGCCCATGTGCAGCGACTTACCAGTGTCTTCCTCCATATGAACGCGTTCGATCTCGACGCGGAAAGTTCGCATGCCCTCGTCTGTCTCAACTTCGACATCGAGGTAGCCATTAAAACAAATCGGTTCGTCGTATTGGCTAATTTGAAAGTTCTTTGGCATATCTGGATAGAAGTAATTCTTGCGAGCAAAACGGCACCACTTGGCAATCTCGCAATTAAGGGCAAGCCCGATCAAGATCGTGGATTCAATTGCACGCTCATTTACGAAGGGCAGCGAACCTGGCATGCCCAGACAGACCGGGCAGACTTGAGTATTAGGTTCTGCTCCAAAGAGTGTTGCGCACCCACAGAACATCTTGGAATGCGTGTTGAGCTCAACGTGCACTTCTAAACCAAGCGTTGGCTCGTACTTTGAAATGACATCATCATAATCAAGCATTGGTTCGCTCACCGCGCACCTCCCACCAATGCAGGCACCTGACCCATAATGGGGCCACCCCATTGCTCGGTGAGCGCAGCTTCAAGTGCGCCACCTACTCGGTAAAGGCGATCATCGGCCATCGCCGGAGCAATGATCTGCAGACCGACTGGCAAGCCATCTTCTGGAGCCAAGCCGCATGGAAGGCTCATCGCGCAATTCCCCGCCAGATTAACTGGAATTGTTGCAATGTCGTTGAGATACATCGCGAGCGGATCATCTGCCTTTTCACCGATCTTGAAAGCCGTTGTGGGCGAAGTCGGTGAAATTAATACATCTACTTGTGAGAATGCTGCGTTGAAGTCATTAATGATCAGGGTGCGAACTTTCTGAGCGCTCCCATAATAAGCGTCGTAGTATCCGGAAGAGAGCGCATAGGTGCCAAGAATGATGCGTCGCTTAACTTCTGGACCGAATCCCGCCTCGCGCGTGAGGTTCATAACTTCCTCTGCACTACGCGCCCGATCGTCCCCTACTCGAAGACCAAAACGCATCGCATCAAATCGTGCAAGGTTTGAAGAGCACTCACTTGGGGCAATGAGGTAGTAAGCCGGTAATGCATATTCAAAGTGTGGGCATGAGACTTCAACGATCTCTGCACCTAATCCACGAAGCACTTCGACGGATTCATTGAAACGCTGAAGAACTCCAGATTGGTATCCCTCGCCGCCAAGTTCGCGAACAACTCCAATGCGCATTCCCTTGATATCGCGCATCTTCGCTGCTGCAACTACTCCAGGGACGGGCGCATCGATACTCGTGGAGTCATAAATATCGTGACCACCGATCACTTCGTGAAGAAGTGCAGCATCGAGCACAGTGCGCGCACAAGGTCCGGCTTGATCAAGACTTGAAGAGAAAGCGACGAGGCCATATCGAGAGACACCGCCGTACGTTGGTTTTTTCAGTAGACAAGCCCATAGCAAATTCATCCATGTTCGTCTTACCAAGAATCACGACTCCAGCATTCTTTAATTTAGTGACGACGGTCGCGTCATAGGGCGGACGCCATCCTTCAAGAATCTTGGAACCACATGTAGTAGGTACGCCTTTTTGAACCATGACATCCTTGAGTGCCAATGGGATGCCAGCGAGCGGCGATAGTTTTTCGCCCTTCGCGCGGGCTGCATCTACTGCCCGCGCTTGCGAGAGCGCGCCCTCTGTATCGACATGAAGAAAGGCGTGGACTTGGGCATCTACGGCGGTAATGCGATCAAGATGCGCCTGAGTGAGAGCTTCCGAGGAGATCTCACCAGCTGAAAGTGCGGCCGCCATTTCTGCGGCGCTACGAGTGATCATTACTCTTCTCCCAGAATCTGTGGCACACGGAATCGCTGTTCCTCACTCGCAGGCGCCCCCGAGAGCGCCTCCTCAGGAGTCAGCGATGGACGAATGACATCGGGACGGAAGACATTCTTCAAAGGGAGTGGATGCGATGTAGGTGCGACATCGGCGCCGGCTACCTCTTGAACGCGAGCAACGGCTCCAAGGATCACGTCGAGTTGTCCGGCTAGGTGATCAATCTCGGTGGCTTCGAGTTCGATACGCGCCAATTGGGCAAGATGGGCCACATCATCACGAGAGATCATGAGGTGAGCCTACCGAAGTGTCGAAGGGGCGAAAAATCGCCTGATTACTCTTGCGCTAGGAGCCGCTCAAAGCCCGCTTCATCGAGTACCGGCACGCCCAATTCGATCGCCTTGTCGTATTTAGAGCCGGGCGCCTCACCCACCACCACATAGGCGGTCTTCTTGGAGACTGAGCCGCTGGCTTTGCCGCCGCGCGCAACAATCGCAGCCGTAGCCTCGTCACGATTGAAATGGAGAAGCGAACCTGTCACCACAATCGACATTCCCGCCAGTGTCTGAGGCAAGAGCTCTTCTTCGCCCTGTTCCATGATCACACCCGCATTTGCCCACTTCTTCACAATGTTTCGATGCCACTCTTCCTCAAACCACTCAACAACTGATTCGGCGATGATAGATCCGACGCCATCAACATCGGCGAGCTCAATGACGGTTGCGTTGGAGATCCTTTCCAAGGAACCAAAACGAGTGGCGAGCGCTTGTGCGGCGGTGGGGCCAACATGGCGGATTGATAATGCGACGATCACGCGCCACAGCGGACGACTCTTCGCATCGTCAAGCGCTGCGATAAATCGCTCAGCAATCGCTGAGAGCGATCCATCCTTCTTTGTAAAGAAAGCTGAACTTGTTAAGTCTTGCAAAGAAAGCGAGAAGAGTTCGCTCTCATCTGTTAACAGTCCATCCACCAAGAGTGCTTGGGCCGCTTCATATCCGAGCACATCGATGTCGAGCGCAGCACGTGAGCCTAAGTAGTAGAGACGTTCGCGCAACTGCGCCGGACAACTGCGCGAATTGGGGCAACGTAGATCGACATCGCCGTCGCTCATCTGGCGCAACGAAAATCCGCACTCTGGACAATTGCTTGGCATGACAAAGGCAAATTCACTGCCCGTGCGGGCGCTCACCACTGGCCCGATAATTTCGGGAATAACGTCGCCCGCCTTTCGTAGCACGACCGTGTCTCCGATGAGAACTCCTTTGCGCCTTACTTCATCGCTGTTGTGCAATGTGGCCGAAGAGACCGTGGAACCCGCCACGCGGACCGGCTCAAGAAATGCATATGGCGTGACTCGCCCCGTACGCCCGACATTCACACGTATCTCTAATAACTTCGTGGTGACTTCTTCGGGAGGATATTTGAATGCGATCGCCCATCTAGGAGCACGCGAAGTAGACCCTAGGCGATCCTGCAATGCCCGATCATCGACCTTAACGACGATGCCATCGATCTCGTGCTCGAGATCATGGCGATGGTGCTGATATTCGTTGATGAAAGCCAAAACTTCGTCCACAGAATCCAGCACCCGGTATCGCGTACTCGTGGGTAATCCCCAAGTTGCAAGATGCGTATACGCATCGCTCTGGGAGGAAAAGTTCATTCCCTCGATCGCACCCACACCATGCACCAGCATTCGCAACGGGCGAGAAGCCGTGACCTTCGGATCTTTCTGGCGAAGTGAACCAGCGGCGGCATTCCTAGGGTTTGCAAAAGGAGCCTTGCCGCTCTCAACGAGACCGGCGTTGAGCTCTTCAAAGAGTTTGTTAGGAAAGAAGACCTCGCCGCGTACCTCAACCAATCCGGGTAAATTCCCCCCAAAGAGTTGATGAGGTATCCCCTGGATTGTGCGCACATTAAGCGTGACATCTTCACCTGCGCTCCCGTTTCCACGGGTTAACGCACGAACTAATCTTCCATTCTCATAGAGCAAGTTGATCGCCAAACCGTCAATCTTCAGTTCTGTCAGCCATTTGATACTTTCAGTTCCGGCATCTTTAATGACGCGATCACTCCAAGTTCGAAACTCTTCCTCGTCAAAAACGTTATCGAGACTCATCATCTTTTCTTGATGGGCGATCGTCTCAAAACTCGTGGAGAATCCGCCGCCAACATGTTCTGTAGGAGAATCTGGCAATTTTAATTCGGGATGCTTAGCCTCAAGTTCAAGAAGCTCATTCCACAAAGTATCGTATTCGCCATCGCTGATCTGTGGATCATCAAGAACGTAGTAGCGGAACTGATGGTCGCGAATTTGCTCTGCAAGTTCAGCAATTCGCACGGCCGGCTTCATTGCGCGCGCTCCTGAATTTCTTGAGAGACGTTGACTAGATGACCTGTGCTTGCACGGGCGTATTTCGGGGACGCTCCCGCCAAACCACACGTATGGGTAAGCGCCAGGCTCTCTAGCGGGACCCCCACATCTCGCGCCAAATTCTGCACGAAAGTTACGGTAGCCGAGACGGGCGGCAAGTGCCCATCGACTCCCCCCACAACCCCCAGCCAGATTGACTTTCCACGATCGTGAAGTTCAGCCAATGCCTCATATTCATTTCTCCCTATGAAAGTGGCATCGAGTGAGAGCGCAGTGATTGCGCTCCGTCCAATCAATTCGATGGGTAAATCGTTCGCGCAGGAGTGCATGACCAATTCGTTGTCACGCGCAAAGAGCGAAATGAGGGAGACCACCTCATCCTGACTGGGGATACGTAATCTGCCAAACCCTGAAGCACTCTTAATAGCGCCGTGCATAATTTGCGTGATAAGCGGTTCGTCGATCTGCACGACGACCGACGTGATTCCTGGGAGCCTACGGCGAATGTCAGCGACCAGCATTTCAACTCCGTAAGCAAGTGACTGAGCCACATCCTTGGTAGCAATCTCATCGGAAAGAATTGAGCCGGCCCGCGAAGTTTCTAAGAGCGCTACAAAGGTAAGTGGTCCAGCAATTTGAATCTTGATACGACCTTCGAAGCCGTCAAAGACCTCATGAAATGCATCCACGCTATGCGACATCGCACTCTTCGCACGTCGTTCATCAGTTCCCGCTTTATCCACGATACGCCAACCTGAAGGTTGCACGTCTACATGAAGATCATGCAACAAGCTTGCGGTGCGTCCGATGAAATCACTACCTACGCCGAGGGATGGAAGTTCAGGAATAAACGGCAATTGCGGAAAGAGGTCGAAAACTAATTCGGCTGCCTCTCGCGGATTCTCACCGCTCAGTGATCCGATTCCCGTGATCAACACGGTTAGATCGTCGCAGTAACTGTGGCTGAGCCCACCACTCGATCGTCCTCATAAAGAACCACTGCCTGACCAGTAGCCAGGCCATGCAATGGCTCATCAAGCGTGACCGTAACTCCATCGCCCACGAATTGATACGTGCAAGGAATAGCCGCGCCATGTGCTCGCACTTGGGCAAAGCCCCTGTTAATTCCGACGGGAGTTGGCCCACACATCCGGAGTTTTTCGCCCAGAATCGTGGAGATTGCGAGTGCTTCATGAGCCCCGACCACAACAGTGTTCGAAACGGGTTCAATTTTGAGCACGTATCTTGCGCGACCATCGTCTGATGGTTGCGAGATTCCTAAACCTTTACGTTGACCAATCGTGTAAGTAAACGCACCTTGGTGCGTGCCCAGCCGATTACCCTCTTCGTCAACGATGGGCCCTTCACTGACGCCCAGGCGATCTCTGAGCCAGCCTGCATTATCACCCGAGGGGATGAAACAAATATCGTGGCTATCTGGTTTATTGGCCACACTCAAACCACGTCGCTCTGCTTCTTTGCGAATTTCTTCTTTCGGGGTGTCGCCTAACGGAAAGAGCGAATGGCGAATCTGTTCTGGAGTTAAAACAGCCAACACATAGGACTGATCTTTTCCATGGTCAACCGCTCGGTGCAGAGTGGGCGCCTCAGCCGATCCGCGAAGCTGTGCGTAATGGCCGGTCACGACAGCGTCGAATCCCATGGCGATTCCCCGATTAAGTACTGCTTCAAATTTGATTTTCTCGTTACAGCGCAGACAAGGGTTAGGAGTATTTCCCGCCGCATATTCAGAGATGAAGTTTTCGACTACATCGGCCCGAAACTCTTCTGCCATATCCCAGATGTAGAAAGGAATCCCGATGACATCCGCTGCCCGACGTGCATCGCGCGAATCTTCGATAGTGCAACAACCTCGAGCGCCAGAGCGATAAGCCTGCGGATTCGCAGAGAGCGCCAAATGCACGCCCACTACGTCGTGGCCGGCCTCCACGGCCCGGGCAGCCGCTACCGCGGAATCAACTCCACCGCTCATCGCCGCAATAACTCGCATGGGCGTAATTATCGCTTACTTACCTGACCAGCCTTGCGCGCACGCTCAACGACCCCGCCGATCACGCTTACGAGCGCGTCTACATCCTGGCTTGTAGAGCTAAAACCCAGCGAGAAACGTAATGAAGCGCGGGCATCAACTTCACTCATTCCCATCGCCAAAAGGACGTGACTTGGCCTAGGTACGCCAGCGCTACAGGCAGATCCTGTAGAAGATTCGATGCCTTGGGCATCGAGTAACAGAAGCAGCGCATCGCCCTCGGCTCCCGCAAAAGTGAAATGTGCGATGCCTGGAAGGGCGAGTTCATCACCGTTGGCTCGGGCATCCGGAACTTCGGCGAGAACTCGGGCCGTTAATTCACGTCGCAGTTCAACCATGCGAAGCGCTCGTTCTGATAATTGTTCTGCCGCCTCGGTCGCAGCTACACCAAGTGCTCGAATTGCGGGAGTATCGAGAGTTCCGCTTCGGATATCTCGCTCTTGCCCACCACCATGCAGGACAGGGGTGAGATTCACACTCTTCTTCACAATCAGTGCTCCGATGCCGAGCGGTCCGCCAATTTTGTGGCCACTTATCGTCATTGCGTCCACATCAAGTTCCTTGAAGGAGAGCGGCACTTTGCCGAATGCTTGCACTGCATCCGTGTGGACGGGAATGCCATATTTATGCGCAACTTCGATGACTCGGTCGAGTGGCTGTAGCGTTCCCACTTCGTTATTTGCAAACATTATGCTGACAAGAGCAACCTGAGGATCTCTTTCAATCTCAGCAACCAACTCTTCTACATTTAACCGCGCTCGGTCGTTCACCGAAATCCACGTCACTTCTGCACCCTCGTGATCGACCAACCACTGGATTGGATCCATCACAGCATGGTGTTCTATAGAAGAGGAGATAATTCGTTTGTTCTTGGGTTCTTCTTGAATTCGCTTCCAGTAGAGACCCTTTATCGCCAAGTTATTTGCTTCCGTACCCGATCCGGTGAGCACAATCTCTCCGGGTGTTGCACCCACCGCGGTTGCGATGGCCTCACGCGCTTCTTCGACAACTTTTCTTGAGCGCCGGCCAGAAGCATGAAGGCTTGATGGGTTCCCAAGGTTTCCGAGTTCATCAATCATGGCTCGACGAGCAGCATCAGACATGGGCGTCGTTGCCGCATGATCAAGGTATGTGCTCATCGCGACATCAAGATTTGCGCGCCAAGACTCCTGCCGCAGCTTGCGGCACCACATTAAAGAGATCCCCTACGACACCAAAGTCAGCAAGTTCGAAGATGGGTGCATCGGCATCCTTATTAATGGCAACAATGGTCTTACTTGTTTGCATACCGGCGCGATGTTGAATGGCACCAGAAATTCCACAAGCAACATAAAGTTGCGGGCTCACAGTCTTTCCTGTTTGGCCGACTTGATTTGAATGCGGATACCAACCTGCATCTGTGGCTGCGCGTGATGCGCCTACCGCAGCGCCGAGGGCATCTGCCAAGGATTCGACTGGACTGAAATCTCCGTTGGTTCCACGCCCACCTGAAACGATGATCGAAGCTTCGGTCAATTCTGGACGCCCACCTTTCACCGGGGCTTGGCGACTGGTGACCGTCACTCCACTTGATGTGTGAGCAACAGTTACGTCAACAATTTCGGGAGTACTTTCCGAAGCAACCGGTTCGCACGCATTGGGGCGCACGGTGATGATCGGAGCTCCGTGGGTGACCTTTGAGTGCACCACTGTGGAACCACCAAAAATAGATTGTGTGGCCGAAAAATCTTGAGCCACATCAATGACATCGGTAAGCAAACCGCTGCCAAGGCGCACAGCGAGGCGACCAGCGATCTCTTTACCCTTGGCGCCAGAAGTGATCAAAATTGCAGCAGGTGCGCTTGCTTGCGCAATGCTTGCGAGCGCATCTACGGAAGGTGTGATGGGATGACCATCCACTGCCTCAATGACGGATAGTTTGCTGGCACCAAATTGAGCGGCCATCGCCCGAGGCGCATCTGCTTCACCAGCACGAACCACTGCAACAGCATGTACTGGGCCGAGGGCTCGAGCAGCTGTGATTAATTCACTAGCCGCACGAGAAACGAGACCAGCGGTGTGATCGATAAGAACGAGAACGTCAGCCACGGCGCAACCTACACAATCTTCTTGTCAGCAAGGAACGAGACTAATTCGTTTCCACCATTGCCTTCGTCGACAACTTTAATTCCTGCGCTTCGTGGTGGACGTAGCGCAGAATCGACCACAGCACTCCAAGAACTTGCACTGCCCACCTGATCGGTAGAGACCCCCACGTCAGCCAGACTCCGGGTCTCGATGGTCTTTTTCTTGGCAGCCATGATTCCCTTGAAAGAGGGGTAGCGAGGCTCATTGATCTTTTCGATCACGGAGACCACACAAGGAAGAGATGCCTCCATCTCTTCAATACCTTCATCGGTCATACGCTTGATAGTGACTTTGTTAGCGCCCGCATCAATCTTCAATTCACCAGCAAAGGTAAGTTGTGGCCAGCCGAGACGTTCGGCCAACATCGCCGGGACAACACTCATGCGCGCATCTGTTGATTCAGTGCCGCAAAGAACAATATTCGCGCCACTGGATTCAATCGCTTTGGCAAGTACTAACGACGTTGCAAGCGCATCTGAGCCAGCGAGAGCTTCATCGCTGATGAGGATTGCATTGTCAGCGCCCATCGAGAGCCCTTTACGAATAGCCTCGGTCGCGCGATCTGGTCCCATGGAAAGCAGAGTGATGGAGTGTTCGCCACCTTCACCATTTCCACCTGAGTTCTCACAGATGCGCAATGCTTCCTCAATCGCATATTCATCGAGGTCGTTAAGAACGGCGTCGACACCTGCACGGTCCAGGCGCGAGTCGGCTCCGAGTTTCTTTTCTGCCCAGGAATCTGGAACCTGTTTCACACACACCAGAAACTTCACAAGACTCTCCTGTCGCACGCCTACTTAGATATGTCTGATGTTACCGATCACTTGCCTATCTGCCATATTGAAGGTGCCCTAGTGGCGGCTGACTTGATCAATCTCATATTTTGGTCGTCATACCTGCTCATCGATCCCCTCTCAGCGCCCCTTGAAGTGCGCCTTGCCAGGTCCGTTGAGAATAAAAGATGCCATTCCGAGGGCGCGATCCTCGGTGGCGAAGAGGTCGGCGAAAGCGTGGCGCTCGATCTCCAAGCCTTCATCAAGAGTGCCATCTTGACCTGCGTCAATCACCCGTTTTGCAGCCGCGATCGCAACCGCAGGTCCACCCACAAATTGCCGAGCCCACGCCACCGCCTCGGCATACACGCTCTCTGCGGGGAAGAGGCGATCGACCAATCCCATTTCCAAGGCCTCCGCGGCTGAAATCATCCGTCCCGTGAGAACTAGCTCCTTGGCAACGGAAGGCCCGACCAGTCGCGTTAAACGTTGGGTGCCGCCGGCACCAGGAATGATTCCAAGGAGAATCTCTGGCTGGCCGAGTTTTGCATTATCGGCGGCGAAGCGGAGGTCGGCACACATGGCGAACTCACATCCGCCGCCAAGGGCATACCCGGTGATTGCCGCCACGACCGGCTTGGGGATCTGAGCAATCGCGGTAAATGCCGAGTGCAAATTGTGCGAGCGGGCGACCATCTCTTCAGAGGTGAGGCGCTCCATTTCCTTAATATCGGCCCCGGCAGCGAATGCTTTCTCACCGCCGTAGAGCACCACCGATGCAATCGCTGAATCTGCCGAGATAAGCGCTGCGGCCTCAATCATTTCTGCCTGCATGGCAAAGTTAAGAGCGTTAACCGGTGGCCGATTGAGTTTGAGAGTGGCCACACCGGCGTCGACCGTGAGTTCAAAGAATTCCATAACCCGACTCTACTTTGGGCAGGATGCTTTCCCCCAAGCCGCCCTGCCGATATGTTGCGACTATGGGGAGTCCACAACGAGCAAAGAGCCCACTGCCCTCGTTAAAGTCAGGCGAATTGGCCACGGTCGCCATCAGTCGGATGGAATCCGAACTCTCGTGGTACTCGCACTTAAGCGCAGACGACCGTTCTTGGGTCAACTTGGTTGCCCAGAGAGGAATCGCCAACTTCATCGAATGGCTGGAAGATCCCCGCAAGAAAAAGAAAGTCTCTTCAGATGTTTTTGGTAGCGCCCCACAATCACTGACCCGCTCAATTAATTTGGAACAAACTGTCGAGCTCGTGCGCCTCACCATTTCCGTAGTCGAAGAGTTCGCTGCCACCTTAGAAAACGCTCGAGATATTCAACTCGCCGTTCTGGAATATTCTCGCGAGATTGCATTTGCAACAGCTCTCGTTTACGCGCGCGCAGCTGAAGCCCGCGGTGGTTGGGATGCAAGATTGGAAGCACTTGTTGTTGATGGTGCACTCCGCGGTGAAGTTGATGCGAGTTTACTTTCGCGCGCCAATGCACTCGGCTGGCAAGGTAAAACTCCAGTCTCCGTGATTGTGGGTAACCGCCCAGAAGACGATACAAGTCGCGCTACAGAGGCGATGCGCAGGTATGCCAAACATGCTCAACTCGACGTAATGGCAGGAGTTGTAGGCCAACGCTTAGTAGCTATCGTCGGCGGAACACACGACCCAATGGGCGCAGCGCGTCACTTTGCCAACGTGTATGCGCCAGGCCCCGTAGTTACCGGTCATATCGTTGATTCACTCGACCAATGTCACCTCTCAGCACAAGCGGCGCTCTCTGGTTTCGATAGTGCAAACGCATGGCCCGGAGCTCCAAGGCCAGTGAGCTCAAACGATTTACTACCAGAACGCGCGCTCGCCGGCGACGATGCAGCAAGAGAACTTCTTATTACAAAGATTTTTAAACCGTTAGTCGAAACGGGTGGCGAGTTAACCGAAACTATCGACGCGCTCGTTACGTATGGCGGAATTGAACCTGCATCACGTGCCCTATTCGTACACGCCAATACGGTCAGATATCGGATGCGCAAAATTACAGAAGTAACCGATTACTCCCCCATGGAACCTCGCGAGCTCTTCGTTCTCAATATCGCGCTCTCCATCGGACGACTGGGAGAACGTCCCTAACCCCCTTGTTTGGTCAGGAACTGTAGGTTCCCTACAATTGCCGGCGAGGGACACGGTCGCCTACACAGGGGAAGCGCCACCCTCTTCTACGGAAGGGTAGGCACGTGCTCGCAATCGTTGCCCCCGGACAAGGCGCCCAGACCCCAGGTTTCCTCGAACCGTGGCTCGAACTCCCCCGCACCCAGCCACTCCTGCAATGGTGGTCGGCAGTCTCCGGGCTCGACCTGATTCACTACGGGACAAAGGCCGACGCCGAAGAGATCCGCGATACCGCGATCGCCCAACCACTCTTGGTCGCTGCCGGGTTAATAGGCGGCATCTCACTCTTTCCTCATCCTTCTGATGCATTTCAAAAATTAAGTGTCGTTGCCGGCCACTCAGTGGGTGAACTCACCGCCGCCGCTGGAGCGCGCGCCATCACTGCTGAAAGTGCGATGGTCTTGGTACGTGAACGCGGTCTTGCGATGGCTGC
>RGER01000150.1 GCA_009917815.1 Actinomycetota bacterium | reverse complement strand
GGAGGCTAAAACGCCGCTCCGGGTCCTCGAGCGCGGTGGGGCCGAGGACCTCGGCAATCTTTCCGAGGCGGTTATGCAGGGTTTGTCGACGAATGCCCAGCGCCTCAGATGCCAGAGTCTTAGAAAAGCCGGCTCGTGCGAGCGCTTCCAATGTTCCGACTAGATCACGACTGCCACGCGCATCCGCGTCGATAAGAGCGCCAATCTGCTCATCGACGAAGAGTTCAAGAGTTCGATCAGGCACGGAGTTCGCAAGCAATTGGTGAGCACCGAGTTCTGAGGCGTAGCGAATTGATGCAGAGTTGCCGAGCAATTCATTAATTCGACTCGCACTTCGTGCGGTGCGCATATTTCGGCCGAGGGAAGAAATATCGGTAACTGGATCACCTGCGGTGATGCGAAGTCTTTGACGAAGTGCAATATCTAATGTGGATGTCAATGACTTGAGAGTGGTCTCCAAATATTCACGACGAGCTCGCTCTTTAGTACGTTCTCTTGGACTTATCGAAATTACTGCAAGGCAATCATCAAGATCAATTACTAGACCTACTCTTGAATTTGCTAACGAAGCTAGAAGCGGGGAGCGGTCGTTAACTGAGAAGCCGGAGAAAATTACTGGCTGCATAGTATTTCCGGTGAGCTCTAATCCGGCGGCTTTCGCCCTTATATCTGAGGCTATTTCTGGATCATCTGGTGAGGCCATCAAAGTGAGTAGCCATTCACGACGCACTAAGGCTGCAGGCATATCACTTCGCGAAAGCAAGACCGCGAGTGATTGCGCCGCCGCAACACTGACTGCTTTATGAGCATTTTTCTTTGCTCCAAAAATATGTAGCGCTCCGCGTGGTCGTCCGTTGATGAGTACCTCTGTGGATGTAGCGGGAGAACCTTTCGGAATTTCATCGGCCGAAGTCACTACAACTTCTCCTGCCGCATCAACGTACGCAACGACCTCTCCGGTAATTCGACATGTAAGGTCGATGACGGATCGGATAGTTGCTCCAGACGCGAGGTGCTCGAGGAAGAGATTGTTGGGCCCAGGCTGACTTGGTTTATCGGGTTGTTCGCGGCTAATGATTTCGCGATGAGTTGCCTCAGTGATCTCAACGAATGGCACGATTTGATGGAGCTCGATAAGTGTGAGACCAGATTTGATTGCGTTCGAAAGAAGTGTGGGTGGAAGCGTGGAGAAGGTGCGGCCGATTTCCACCATCAACGCGGTGACGTTGCGGTCCACCAAATTAGAAACATAGGTAGCGATTTCGCTGGGACGGCGTCCGACTAAGCCAAGCCCGGTCGTCAGCAGAACCTCGCCGCCTTGAAGGAGCGGACTAATTTCGAAGATCTCGCTCGTATGTACCCACCTCACCGAACGCGCTAGCCCATCCTCACCGGCGACCACGAGCGGGCGAGCACGCTCAATTTGAGGCATCTGGAGGAGTTCAGCGAGGGTGAGCACCTTCCAAGGCTGAGATATCGGAGACGCTATGTCAATATAAAGAAGAAAAAATTGACGTTATGTCCCTAGTGAAGAGAGGGGTTTACGCGACACTCTTACCTCACCTACGTAGGTCCCTCAGGAGGGTTCATGGATTACAAGAACATTCGTCGTGGCATCGCCTTGGCTGGCGCAGCCGCGATCACGTTGGCGCTCGCCGCTTGTGGCGGTAGCACCGGCTCAACATCCGAGGCAGCTGGAGATGCTGCCGCACCAGCGGCCCTTAAGGTTTCTGGCGCATTCTCATCCAGCATCGAAGAGCCATGGGATGGCGTTGTTGACGCTGCTCTCAAGGAAGCAGCTGCATCTGGTGAGATCACATACAAGATGGTCGACAAGATCGGCTACGCATCTGGAGCAATGGAGCGCACGCTTCGTCAGATTGCCGAAGAAGATAAGCCAGACATCATCTTTGGTGATTCATATGGCAATGAAGAAGCTGCTCGCGCGGTTGCTAAGGATTACCCAAATATTGCATTCGTTATGGGTTCCGGTGGCGGACCGTCCGGTTCAAACTTCTCTGTCTTCGATAACTGGATCCACGAGCCAGCATTTGTTTCTGGAATGCTCGCTGGTGGACTCACTAAGACCAACACCATCGGCATCGTTGCCGGTTACCCAGTGCCAGAAGTAAACCGCATTGTTAATGCGTTCATTGCTGGTGCTCAAATGCAGAATCCAAAGGTGAAGGTAAAGACCACATTCATCTCTTCGTGGTTTGATCCAGCCGCCGCAAAGGATGCTGCACTTGCACAGATCTCTGCCGGTGCTGACATTCTCTTCGCCGAGCGCTCAGGCGTTATCGAAGCTGCACAAAGCAAGGGACTTCTCTCATTCGGAAATCAAATGGACCAGAAGTCTGTTGCACCTGACTCTGTAGTAACTTCAAACGTGTGGAACATGAAGCCCACCGTTGATTACATCGTGGCTCAGGTCAAGGCAAAGTCGTACACCTCTCAAGATCTCAAGGACTTCTCCATGGTTGGCAAGGGCGGCGCAACGCTTACCGAAATCAACCAAGGCGTTAAGGGTGGCGTTCCACAAGCGCTCGCTGACGCTGCAATGGCCAAGTTCGAAGAGATTCGCTCGGGCGCTTTCCGCGTTGATATCAGCGAAGGTCAACCAGCTGGTTCAACAGTTAAAGCCGCAAAGTAATACCGAGTAATTCGAAAGGTTCAACATGAGTACGGCCGACGTAGTGACTGGTAATTCAGTTGCTACGTCGGCCGTTTCATTATCCGGTCTCCGGAAGGTTTACGGAGATGTGGTAGCTGTTGCACAAGTTGATTTAGAAGTAAGAACCGGCGAGATTCATGCTCTCTTAGGAGAAAACGGAGCCGGTAAAACGACATTAATGCGCTTGCTTTATGGACTTGCTAAGCCCGATGCCGGCTCAATATCTATTGACGGCAATCAGGTAGCAATTACCTCACCGAAAGTGGCACGCGCGGCCGGAATAGGCATGGTGACGCAACATTTTTCGTTAGTGAAAACGATGACCGTCACAGAAAATTTAGTGTTGCAGGATGCGGGATTCTTTTCACTTGATCTTGCCGGTGCTCGGAAGAAACTACTTGCACTGTGTGAAGAAATTGGACTCGAGATCGACCCCGATGCTCGCATTGATTCGCTCCCCGTGGCTATGCAACAACGGGTCGAGATTCTCAAAGCCTTAGCGGGTGGGTGCAAAGTTCTCATTCTTGATGAACCCACAGCAGTACTCGGTCCGCAAGATGTGGATTCACTTTTAGATGTAATCCGTCGCTTGCGCGACACCATTGGACTCTCTGTCATTCTCATCACGCACAAGATGCATGAGATTTCCAAAGTTGCTGACAGAGTCTCAGTACTCCGTCGCGGTGAAATCGTGGCCACAGAGAATGCGAATGGAATGTCAATCGCCGCTCTTACCTCTCTCATGGTGGAAGGGGTGCAACAGGAAGTAGTAGAGGAGGGCGTTCGCTCTTCCCACGGCGCCTCGGTCTTATCAATTAAGGACCTCACCGTGCACCTTCGTGGGCACGACGTCATATCCGATCTCAGTTTAGAAGTCCGTCGCGGTGAGATTGTCGGTATCGCTGGGGTATCTGGCAATGGCCAGA
>RGER01000149.1 GCA_009917815.1 Actinomycetota bacterium | reverse complement strand
AGATGTCGCGTGGAAAACCATGGCGACAAAGTTAGACTCCTACCTTCCGGAGAAGTAGCGACGGGTAAAGGGGGCAGGCGATGGATTCAATGATCGAACCTGCCACTACCTCCCTTCGGCAACTACTGGCCACTGATCTCTTTGCTGGCGCTGTCTTGGTCAGCGGTGCTGAAGGTATAGATCGCGTCGTTGAAGATGTCGATGTTTTCAATTCGTTTCATGTTGAAGATGAAATCGCAACCATGGAGAATCGACTGCTCATCTTTGATGCATCTTCTTTAAGCACGGACACATATCAAGTAGATATCGCGCTCAGGGCTGCAGCCGATGGATTGGCCAGCGGAATTGTGCTGGTCTCACCGGCAATGAGAATAGGGCTACCGGCCACTCGACTCTCAGACAAATTACGAATTCCATTGATCACCATTTCGCAGATTGAGTCATTGCGGCTAGCCGATGATATTCGCCGAATAGTTCGTTTACCTTTCTTGGTACGTAGTGATGCGATCCTCCAGGCGCTCACTCAACTTCGCAAAATTCCACGTGGTGGTTCGATCGAGGACGCGCTTCGGGTATTGGCAAGCGTGCTGCAAGGATCCACCGCACTTCTGGGTGCCGACGGCACAGTCGTTTCCAGTGCGACTCCCAAGGATTTCGAGTCACCTCTTCAACTGCCCATCATGGAGGTTCCTACATCGGAACATGAAGGTGACTTCGTTTATTTTGCTCAACCACTCTCGCTGGCTCCGCGTGAAAAGCCCACGCTTTGGTTGGCGCTTCGACTTAAGTCGCCATCATCGAGTCGTTCGTCTTCGGCAAGTGAGGTGCTTGCGGTTGCTTCGTGGTTTATTGCCACAATCTTGGTGGCCGATCGCCTCGAGCGTGAACGCGATGCCCGTTTCAGGCTCGGCATTCTCAACGCCGTCACCGCAACTAAAGATCGGATAGAACCGGCGCTCACCGAACAACTTGGAATCTTAGGTTGGCAAGTAGATGGTTGGTGTACGGCCTTCCACTTACAGGTCTCCGGTGAAGTTGATCCGCAACGCATCCTTAACGGCTCCGATGAATTGGCTCGCGCACTTCAGGCGGTTGGCGTGAAAGGCCCCATCATTGAACGTCCCGATGGCTGGTCTGGTTGGTTTGTCGAAAAAGATGAACCGCAATCAAAGTCAT
Source organism: Actinomycetota bacterium (assembly GCA_009917815.1). Lineage (GTDB taxonomy): Bacteria > Actinomycetota > Actinomycetes > Nanopelagicales > Nanopelagicaceae. The sequence continues at coordinate 2,514 of RGER01000149.1, read as the reverse complement.
ACGCAAAGATCGTCGAAAATCTCAGTTCAGCGCTCACGCGATTGATTCCTACGTCGCCTGGTATCCGCTTGCATATGGGAATCGGTCGTCCTTACCAAGGAGTCATTGGTTTACGTACCAGCCTTGCCGAAGCCAAAGAGGCGTGCACCATCGCGCAAGCAAGTGGACAAGCATCTGCTGTGCAACACATTGACGAGATGGGTGTTCGTCGTATTTTGCTGGGTTGGTACGCCTCCGATAATTTCGCGGAATTCGCACAGACTCTGCTCGCCAATGCTCTCGAGGCAGATCACGATGGAGAGTTGATTCTCACGCTCGAGAGTTATCTCGACAATCAATCGTCGCCGACGGAGACCGCCGCCCGCCTCGGGATCCATCGCAACACTGTGCTCAACCGAATCGAGAAGATTCGATCCCTCCTGACCGTCAATCTCGATGACCCGGACGAGCGCCTGGCGGTCCAATTGGCCTGCCGGGTGGTCAAATTGAAGCGCTCGTAGGCGCTTCAGGGCCCCGCTACTCCCGCGAAATGTGCGTCTAGCCCAGGAATAGGTTGGAATTTGGGCGCATTGCCCCTATCGCCAGCCCTGCCTCGCTCCTACTCTTACGTTGGAACATCCCTGGATTGCGCCCGCTCGGGCGCTCGTTAAGGAGGAGAAATGGCACGTTCAACCCGCCGTCTAGTCGGCATGGTTGCAGTGAGCGGTGTTATTGCAGCACTTGCTCTCACCGGTTGCAGCAGCTCTAGCTCATCGAGCGAAGAAGCGGCTGCCCCAGCCGAGCCAGCGACCGAGATTGCGTACCTCTCGGCCAGCTCAGCAAATACTTGGTTGCAAGCATCTAAGAAGGAAATGGATGCCATTGCAGCAGAGAACAATATGGTGATCACTGAGTTCGATGCTCAGTTCAAGCCAGGCGAGCAAGGCAAGCAAGTTCAAGACATCATCGCTTCCGGCAAGTACAAGGCGATCATCATCGCTTCTGTAGATGGTGCTGGAATCATTCCTGATCTCCAAGCAGCAATTGCTAAGGGTCTCAAGGTAGGTATCTTGAACCAGATCGTCGGAACCAAGCTCGATACTTCGGATCCACAATTTGATGGTCCTTCAGTATCTGTTCTTGCGGCACCACTTCGCTCAGGCGAGCGTCTTGGCAAGGTCACCCTCAAGGCTTGCGAAGGTCTCAATCCTTGCAACGTCGTTTACCTCTACGGAATCAAGGGCATCCCTCTAGATAACGCATTGAAGCAAGGATTCGATTCAGTTGTTTCCGCTAACCCAGCAATCAAGATTGTCGCTGAAGGCGAAGGCAAGTACCTCGGTCCAGACGTCGCTCAAAAGGCTCTTGCTGACATCATGCAAAAGACCAAGAAGTTCGATGTAGTCGTCGGTTCTGATCAGTCAATGCAAGGTGCGATCCTCGCTCTTACCGATGCTGGCAAGACTGCCAAGCTCATCGGTCTCGGTGGATCACAAGCAGCTGTTGACGGCATCAAGGCGGGCACCTGGTTCGGTGGCGTCTTCGGCGCTCCTGCAACTGAGGGCAAGCTTCTGATGAACGCCATGGTTGAAGCACTCAAGAGTGGCAAGGTGACTGGTGGAATTGACCCAGCAACCGCTGTCGCTGATGAGGCTTTGATGACTAAGGACAACATCGACAAGTTCACCGCTGAGTGGGCTGGATAATTCCACCTCTTCAGTTGTACTAGTTAACAAGAACGGAATGATGCCAAAGTGGATCTTGAGGTTCGCAGCGTAAGCAAGCGTTTTGGCGCGACCATCGCGTTAGATAACGTGAATCTCAAGATCGCTTCGGGCACCATTCACTCTCTCATAGGAGAGAACGGAGCTGGTAAGTCGACGCTCGGAAAGATTCTTTCTGGCGTCTACCAACTCGATTCCGGGGAAGTTGAGCTCGCGGGGCAAGCCGTCATGATCGGTTCGCCCCGCGAAGCTCTTTCTCGAGGTATCACGATCATCGCGCAAGAACTTTCCCTCGTTCCTTCGCGAACTGCCGCAGATAATGTCTACTTAGGAATTGAAGATCACGCAGGCCCATGGGTTCGGCGCACCGTCATTAAAGAGCGCTTTGAAGAGTTGATGAAGAGTTCCGGTATCGCAGTTCCCAACGATCGACCCATTGCAGAACTTTCTATCGGCGACCAACAGAAGGTAGAGATCTTGCGTGCGCTTGCTCGCAATGCTGAAGTTATTGTGATGGATGAGCCCACTGCGCGGCTCTCGGTCGAAGAAACCGGCGTATTGAAGAGCGTGATGCGCTCTCTGCGCGATCAAGGAAAAACCATTATCTTCGTCTCTCACTTCTTGGGTGATGTGCTCGATGTATCTGATGCAATCACCATCATGCGAGATGGCAAGATCATTCGTACGTCAAAGCCGACAGAGGAAACGCATGATTCTCTCGTTGAGGCGATGACTGGGCGTAAGGCGGGTGATGCCTTCCCCGCAAAGAAGCCACCGCTCGCCCCCGTATCTGTTTTGGAAGTTAATTGCC
>RGER01000148.1 GCA_009917815.1 Actinomycetota bacterium | reverse complement strand
TTGGGTTGGTAATAATCATTGGGATGAGGTACGAAATTGGGTATACGCCCCATGTTCCAATGAGAAGAAGACGAAGTCGGCTCACTGTGGCCGCGACTCCTTCAGGTTGATTACCAAGTGACTTAGTCAACTCAACGAAAAGTACGTAGAGAATGTAAAGGAATGGGAGCGTGGAAAGCACACCCCAAATAACCTTTTCACTTGTGACGGTGGAGATTTCACCTGGGTAGCCAAGAATGATCATGGCTGCAGATGCAGGTACAAGTCGGTTCATGAGTGACTTAGAGGCTTGGCGAGCAAGAGCCAGAACGGCAATTACCTCAACGAGCAAGAGTGGAACGGTAAGAATCCAGTCGACATAGCGGTAGGCCTCGTTAAATGCGCCTTGGGCGGTACCGATTGTGACGGCGTTTGCCTTCGAGGACTCTTCAAATGAATTGAAGATTCGCCAGTAGTGGTATCCAGCGATCAGGGTGACCATAGAAGACATGACGAGGGCTGCGCGGTACTTGGGGAGTACTCGGCTCTGTGAGACCAGGGTGAATACGGTGCATGCCAACATCGAAATGAGGCCGAATGAGAAGACGTTGAAGAGTGAACTCCATTGGCCGTCGGACAGTTGCAGCATTAGCTTCTCTCTCTCTTAAGACGGTGCAGCGGGGCACTGCATTGGTCGTGCGTGAGTTATTCGTTGGTCGTGCGGTTTTGGGGCTGATAAATCTTCCCCCCGTTGAGTGACCGCCGCCACTTGAAAATCAAATATCGAAGAAAATCTTGCAATATATGGGATATAACACTCAATACGGACATTGGCCGAGAAAGCTCCTACTTTGAGCGAGCGGGAAAACTCGGGAAGTAAGTCAGCCGGGCGAGCGTTAGGCTAAACGGAGAGAGGGGTTCCTATGTTTGAGAGATTTACCGACCGCGCCCGCAGAGTTGTTGTCTTGGCCCAAGAAGAGGCCCGGATGCTCAACCATAATTACATCGGCACTGAGCACATTCTTCTGGGGTTGATCCACGAAGGCGAAGGCGTTGCTGCGAAGGGGCTCGAGTCACTCGGCATCTCGCTAGAGGCCGTGCGTGCTCAAGTGGAAGAGATCATTGGGCAAGGACAACAGGCCCCTAGTGGACACATTCCATTCACGCCGCGCGCTAAGAAAGTCCTCGAACTCTCTCTCCGTGAAGCTTTGCAACTTGGCCACAATTACATCGGTACTGAGCACATACTGTTGGGATTGATTCGCGAGGGCGAAGGCGTCGCGGCGCAGGTTCTCGTCAAGCTTGGAGCCGATCTCAACCGTGTACGCCAACAGGTAATCCAACTTCTCTCTGGGTATCAAGGAAAAGAGAGTGCAACTTCTGGGGGTCCAGCGGAAGGTACTGCTTCGACCTCTCTCGTCCTGGATCAATTCGGTCGTAATCTCACGCAAGCAGCACGCGAAGGAAAGCTCGATCCTGTTATTGGTCGCGAAAAAGAGATTGAGCGTGTGATGCAAGTACTGTCACGTCGCACCAAGAACAACCCGGTATTGATTGGTGAACCAGGCGTGGGTAAGACTGCGGTTGTTGAAGGTCTTGCGCAAGCAATTGTGAAGGGCGATGTACCAGAGACTCTGAAAGACAAGCAGCTCTATACCCTCGACCTTGGTGCACTTGTTGCCGGTAGCCGTTATCGCGGTGATTTTGAAGAGCGCTTAAAGAAAGTGCTCAAAGAGATTCGCACACGTGGCGACATCATCATATTTATCGACGAAATCCACACACTCGTAGGTGCAGGTGCAGCAGAAGGCGCCATCGATGCTGCCAGCATTCTTAAGCCGATGCTTGCACGCGGCGAACTCCAAACTATTGGCGCCACCACTCTTGATGAGTACCGCAAGCACCTCGAGAAGGACGCCGCTCTTGAGCGCCGCTTCCAGCCGATTCAGGTCAAGGAGCCGTCTGTGGCTCACACCATCGAAATTTTGAAGGGTCTACGCGATCGTTACGAAACTCACCACCGAGTTTCGATCACGGATGGCGCGCTGGTGGCAGCGGCCACCATGGCTGATCGTTACGTGGCAGATCGTTTCCTTCCAGATAAGGCAATCGACCTCATCGATGAAGCGGGATCACGTCTTCGTATTCGGCGCATGACGGCTCCACCAGAGCTTCGCGAATTCGATGAGCGAATCGCCAATGTACGCCGCGAAAAAGAATCGTCTATTGATGGTCAAGATTTTGAAAAGGCCGCGCAATTACGCGATAAGGAGAAAAACCTTCTCCTCGAGAAAGCCGAACGTGAAAAGCAGTGGAAGTCCGGAGATATGGATGTCGTTGCTGAAGTAAATGAAGAACTCATAGCTGAAGTTCTCGCCACTGCAACGGGTATTCCGGTCTTTAAGCTCACCGAAGAAGAGACCTCACGTCTACTTCGGATGGAAACGGAGCTCCATAAGCGGGTCATCGGCCAGGAGCAAGCCATTAAGGCGCTTTCGCAAGCCATCCGTCGTACTCGCGCCGGCCTTAAGGATCCGAAGCGTCCAGGCGGTTCATTTATCTTCGCAGGTCCTTCGGGCGTGGGTAAGACCGAGCTTTCTAAGACGCTCGCCGAGTTCCTCTTCGGCGATGAAGATTCGCTGATCATGCTCGACATGAGCGAGTACTCCGAGAAGCACACTGTTTCACGCCTCTTCGGTTCCCCTCCAGGTTATGTAGGTTACGACGAAGGTGGCCAACTTACCGAGAAGGTGCGTCGCAAGCCGTTCTCGGTGGTGCTCTTCGACGAAATCGAAAAGGCACACCCAGATATCTTCAACTCACTCCTTCAGGTATTGGAAGATGGTCGCCTTACCGATGCGCAAGGTCGTTCAGTCGACTTTAAGAACACTGTCATCATCATGACCACCAACCTCGGCACCCGCGATATTTCAAAGGGCCTCAACCTTGGTTTTGCGAATGCCGGCGATACCCAAACGAGTTACGAGCGGATGAAGGCGAAGGTAGGCGATGAGCTAAAGACTCATTTCCGTCCCGAATTCCTCAACCGTATCGATGACATTGTGGTCTTCCATCAACTCACGCAAGACGAGATCGTCACCATCGTTGATTTGATGATTGGCCGTCTCGATGAGCGTCTCAAAGATAAAGACATGGGCATCGAACTCACCACGGCTGCTAAGCAATTGTTGGCCGAGCGTGGTTATGACCCAGTTCTTGGTGCCCGTCCACTTCGTCGCACGATTCAACGCGAAATTGAAGACTTGCTCTCGGAGAAGATTCTCTTTGGCGATATCAAGGCGGGCGAAATCATCGTGGTCGATGTCGAAGGCGAAGGAAGCGATCGAAAGTTCACCTTCAAGGGTGAACCAAAGGCAACCGCCCCTGACAGCCCTGCCGATACTGCACCACTTGAAGAGAGTGGCGACCCTGCTTAATGAGTTGGTAAGGAGAGCTGCTCATCCTTCTGGGTGAGCAGCTTTTCTCTTGCTAAATCGACGATACATCTCTGGAGTTGTTCAGCGTCTGGCCACGAAATGGCAGAGATATGAGTTTCACCTTTGCGAATCGCAGCCATGATGGTGCCGCGGCATTGACGATCGCTGCCGTGCCACGTTCCTTGCGTTCTCATCGGAGTACCAGCTGGATAACCTGCGCAACGCCAAGCGCATGTAGCGCGCAACGGACATGCTTCACAAGCGGGTTTCTTGGAAG
>RGER01000147.1 GCA_009917815.1 Actinomycetota bacterium | reverse complement strand
CATTCGGGGCGATGCGTGAAATGTTCCCATTAGGCAAGGGTGGAACAGCGGCAGGGCTAGTTAATCCTGAGGAGTATCGTTACATTTCCCGCATTGGTGAGATTGCTGATGCCAGACAAAAAGCTTTCTGGGAGGATGCCTTGCCCGAGGTGTATTGTTCTCAACTTGCGAATACTCTTACCCAAAAGTTTATTTCGTTCATTCCAAGCTACCGGCGATCAGATATTCTAGGTTATGCCCGTTCGTTGCTTGGCACAGAGATGACGTCACGCTTTTCAGCAATTTCGCCAATGCAGAAAGGGGCTCTTATATCGCGATCTGCCGAGTACGAATTGATGCTGACTTGCGATCATCCTGGTTATGCTTTGGAGGCGCATACAGATCATCCACGCAAGATGATAACATTTCTACTGTATCTTTCAAAAAATGAGAAGGGGTCGATTGCGCCAGGTACTTCGATATTTAGTCCATTCTCTAATCGAACGCGAAGCTGGGACTCCGTACGAGTCGGACAGTCAAAGTTTGCTGAAGTGTTTAGGGCTAATCACGTGGAAGGTCATTTTTTGGCTTTCGTCAAATCCGATATTTCTTGGCATGGTGTAGTCCCCAGTGTTGAAACGGATAGCCCTCGAATGACCATAAACCTGACTGTGAAACGCCCAGATTTTTTGGGTGGATAAAAAAAGTATAAAACTGGCCTTGGCTAACAATTAATTTATATTAAGTACGCAGAATGTGATTCTTGATGTGCCATCCCGTAAATTAAGGCAGTGAATTATATATGGATTAATGCCCTCTGCAGAATGTAAGTTACGCACTGGTAATGTAATTTACTCGAAGCGCTTAAGTTGGAGAAACGATTGTGAAAATTTTTATTGGTTATGATTATCGCGAGGCAATTGCATATCATGTATGCTCAAATAGCATTATCCGCCATTCTAGTGTTCTCGTGTCGCTTACCCCATTAGCCTTGAATAATCTTCGGGATTATCAAGAAAAGCATACAGATGGCAGCAATCAGTTTATCTACAGCCGATTCTTGGTCCCGCGCCTTCAGAATTATCAGGGATGGGCAGTTTATATGGACGGAGATATGCTGCTTCGGGCTGATATTGCTGAATTGTGGGCCCTGCGAGATGATTCCAAGGCGGTGATGTGTGTCCATCATGAATATAAGACAAAAGCTTCGCTAAAATATCTTGGCTCTTCGAATCCGGACTACCCGCGTAAAAACTGGTCTAGCGTTGTTTTGTGGAATTGCGGACACCCCGCCAATCGTGTTTTGACCCCGCAATTTGTCGAAGGTGCCACGGGTGCACAACTACATCGTTTCACTTGGCTCTCGGATGACCTGATCGGAGAAATTCCTAAGGTCTGGAACTGGTTACCGGACGAGTTCGGTCCGAATCCGGAATCCAAGTTATTGCACTGGACCTTGGGGACCCCTTGCTTTCACGAGTATGCAACAGCCCCCATGGCTGAGGAGTGGCATCGCGAGGCGCTTTTGGCAAATTACTCCCTGCAGCTCCGTGCCTGAACTCGAGCCGCCTTGATCTCGAGCGGGCAATAGCAAATGTCTTTCAGAGAAAAAATGGTAATTGCGCTGATTCCTGCGCGAGGCGGCTCGAAGGGCGTACTGCGCAAGAACGTGCGGCAGGTCGGCGGGCGCCCGCTCGTCGCGCACAGCTTGCAGGCGGCGCTCGATTCCGAGGTCGTCGACGAGGTCTATCTGTCCTCGGAGGACGCCGAAATTCTTGCGGTCGGTCGCGGTCAGGGCGTGCGCCTGCACACTCGGTCACCAGCCGCGGCGAGCGATATGGCAACCGCCAATGACGTAGTGAACGACTTTCTCGCCGCATTGCCGACGTCGGTGGTCGATGCCGATCCCTTTATTGTGTTTCTGCAGCCGACCTCACCTTTGCGTACGGGGAAGGACATCGACGCCGCATTCGCGCTGCTCGAGCAAAGTCGAGCCGAGCTGTGCGTCAGCGTGCTCGAGCTGAGTAAGACCCCGTTCAAGGCCTTTAGCATTGACGGGGCGGGGCGTCTGCAGTCCCTCTTCGGCGAGGAGATGACCAACGCCAATCGTCAGGCGTTGCCGAAAGTGTATTACCCTAATGGCGCCATCTATATCTTTCCCTTGCGCTCTTTCGTCGACAAGGGCGGTTTCCCATCAAACGGCGCCGTTCCCTACGTGATGTCCGAAAGACGCAGCATTGACGTGGACTCGGAAGAAGACCTGGAGGCTGTTGAACAACTATGTCGCAAGAACTGATCATCAAGGGCCGTGTCATCGGCTCAGACCATCCGCCTATCGTCATCGCCGAGATAGGAATCAATCATGAAGGCTCGATCGACACGGCGATCGCAATGGCCGACGCGGCGATCGACGCCGGCGCTGAAATCGTCAAGCACCAGACGCACATCGTCGACGACGAGATGTCGGAGGAGGCCAAGGCCGTCATTCCGGGCAATGCCGACGTCTCGATCCACTCGGGCGAGTGCAACAACTACCCGCTTATCCGCCACATCGCGCGGACGCGCAAGCCGGTAATCCTGAGCACCGGGATGAATACCATTGAGTCGATCCGGATCTCGGTGGACATCCTGCGGCAGGCCGGCGCGCCCTACGCTCTGCTGCACTGCACCAACGTTTATCCGACGCCGCCGCACCTCGTTCGCCTTGGCGCCATGGTGAAAATGCAGGAAGCCTTCCCGGACGCCGTCGTCGGCCTTTCCGATCACACGGTTTCTAATTACACATGTCTCGGAGCGGTCGCGCTCGGCGCCTCCATCCTCGAGCGACACTTCACCGACCAGATGGATCGCCCCGGTCCAGATATCGTATGCTCGATGGATCCCTTGGCGCTAAAGGACCTCATCGAAGGTTCGCGCGTCATCTGGAGCGCGCGCGGTGGCGAAAAGACTGCCGTCGAGGACGAGGCGCCGACGATCGCCTTTGCCTTCGCTTCGGTTGTCGCCACGCGCGACATTGCGGCTAGCGAGCTGCTCAGCGAAGCGAACATCTGGGTCAAACGGCCTGGCGGCGGTGACTACACGGCCAGCGATTACGATGCGCTTCTTGGCAAGCGAGCTGCCGCGCACATTCGCGGCGGTTATCAGCTGAAGAAGGCCGACGTATTGACATGAGCCGTATGCCGACTCGCAAGATCATATTCCTGACCGGGACGCGTGCCGATTTCGGCAAACTGAAATCGCTGATGCTGCGTCTGCAGGCCGATGAGCACTTCGAAGTACATGTGTTCGTCACCGGCATGCACATGCTGTCAAAATACGGTTCGACTTGGGAGGAGGTTCGTAAGGCTGGCCTGACGAATCTCTACCGGTTCATTAATCAGAACGAGAACGATTCGATGGATCACATTCTGGCGAAGACCATCGCCGGTTTGTCGGATTACGTCAGGGAAGTGGTGCCTGACATGCTCGTTGTGCACGGCGACCGCCTTGAGCCGTTGGCCGGTGCCATTGTTGGCGCCTTCAACAATATCCGCGTCGCGCACATCGAAGGCGGCGAAGTTTCGGGGACGATAGACGAGGTCATTCGGCATTCGATATCGAAAATGTCCCACCTCCACTTCGTCGCCAACGTTCAGGCGAAGAAGCGCCTCCTGCAGCTGGGAGAGGCCGATGAGACGATTCACGTGATCGGCTCGCCCGACGTCGACTTGATGAATTCGTTGGATCTGCCCTCGCTCGACG
>RGER01000146.1 GCA_009917815.1 Actinomycetota bacterium | reverse complement strand
CGCCTCCACAACGATGCGACCGCTCACCACATGCAGTCCACCAGAAAAACGCAAGATGGCGGAAACTTCAGACTTGCGGCAACACGCTTTGGAGATCATGAGGCGCGCCAACTCATCTTTGACCGCTGCTGTCATCGCCATGGGGGCAATCTTTCCAGTAATTGACCGGCTCCGTGCAACTTTAGGAAAAAATCTTGGAGAAGAGCGCGGCCAATTTCTCGGGATCGTGTTGCAAAGATCCGGGCCCACTGGCGACATCTGCCACTATGAGACGGCTCCCCTGGGCCGCTAAATACTCTGCTAATTCGGTAGATGCCGGCTGGGATTGAGGGTCAACTATGACCACATCGAAGTGGAGTTCAGGCGCGTGCGCGCTCAAAAGCTCGAGATGTTCGACTGCGGTGAGGCCGATCGCTTCACCCGGCTCACCGTGTGGAACTCCCGAGTTTTGTCCTGCATCGAGGTTCATGACTAGGGCTCGCTTTGCCTGTGACGTAAGGAGCGCATCCAATTGCGCTGGTACCAAAAGGTGAGGCAAAACACTTGAATACCATGATCCTGGCCCCAGAATTATCCACTCCGCTTCGGAAATAGCGGCCAACGCCGCCTCAGTTGCCGGCGGATTTGTCGGAGTGAGCTCGATGGAGAGCACTCGACCTCGAGTGGTGGCAACCGCAACTTGACCCACCACGGTGCGAACGGTGCCCTCGTGCGCAACTTCCGCTTGAATCGTCAATGGCTCGGCAGACATCGGAAGAACTCGACCGATGATCTTGAGAAGTGCCCCCATGCGGTCTAATCCTGCGACCACATCACCATTGACATCCCAGAGCGCCGAGAGCATTAAGTTGCCAAGCGAATGTCCGCCCACTTCGCCCTCACCTGGGAAGCGATATTGCACGGCATCTGCCCAACTGCGCCCCCACACATCATCAGAGCAGAGAGCCGCTAAGGCCATGCGCAAATCTCCTGGAGGCATCACACCTAATTCAGCTCGCAAGCGCCCGCTAGATCCGCCATCGTCAGCAACCGTCACAATTGCGGTGATCTCCGGGGTGATGCGACGCAAGGCAGAGAGAGTGGCGGCCAGGCCGTGCCCGCCGCCGAGAGCAACAACTCGAGTCATTACTCGCGACCAAGATCTCGATGGGTCGAAGTAGCCACCATGTCGTGGTGAGAGAGTTGCTTCGCCAATTCATCGGCCACTGCTACCGAACGATGTTTTCCGCCCGTACAACCAACCGCAATTGTTAAGTACCTTTTACCTTCGCGTTGATACGAGGGCGCAAGGCGAAGTAAGAGACTTGCATAATCCTCAATGAAGCCCGCCACGTCAGGTGCGGCCAACACGTAAGACTTCACATCCGCATCCTTGCCTGTGTGGTCGCGCAGTTCAGGAATCCAATGCGGATTAGAAATGAATCGAACATCGATAACAAAATCAGCGTCATACGGAATCCCGTATTTAAAACCAAACGAAATGACCGTGGTATGCAAATCAGGAAGTGAGGAACCGCCTAAAGTGCTTTCGATGCGCTCCTTAAGTTGATGAACATTTAATGAGCTCGTATCGATGACGAGGTCGGCCGCAGCACGCAAATCTCCGAGGAGCTCTCGCTCTCGGGCGATGCCGTCGAGAATTCTTCCTTCCTCTTGCAATGGATGCGGACGACGCGTTGATTCAAAACGACGAACCAATGCATCATCGCTTGCTTCCAGAAAGAGCACCTGCACTTGCTCCGGCAACTCTTTCAGCGCCACTCGAAGTTCTTTGAAAAAGGCGCGACCTCGCACGTCAATCACAGCAGCGATCCGGGGAGCACTGTGGTGTTCATCTTTGCCAGGAAGGGACGTAAGGCCAGGAAGCAGCGCAGGCGGAAGATTATCAACGACATACCAGCCCAAATCTTCCAGGACGTGGGCAGCAGTACTTCTACCAGCGCCTGACATGCCAGTGATGACGAGTATCTGTTCGGGTGTCACGAGACAACTGTACGCGACTAGGAGAGGATCTCACCGGTCCCCATGTCAACAGCCTGAGTTTCCTCTCGTGCGCTTTCAGCAGCAAACCAGGCAACAATGCGCGCCGCAATCGCCGGTCCCACTCCAGGCACTTGTGAGATCTGCGCCTCTGACGCGCGACGCAAGGCCTTCATCGAAGCAAAGCTCTCCAGCAGCGCGGCACGGCGGCCCTCCCCTAACCCAGGGATCTCATCCAGGAGAGATTCGATCATGGCACGTCCACGTTTGCTTCGGTGATAAGTGATGGCGAATCGATGTGACTCATCACGGAGTCGTTGTAGCAAGAAGAGTGACTCACTCTTGCGAGGCAAGATCACCGGACGAGCGTCTGCCGGCCTCCATATTTCCTCGAGACGTTTTGCTAATCCTACCAAGGCGATGTCACCAAAACCTTCGCGCTCCAATATCTTTGCAGCAGCATCCACCTGAGTTCGTCCGCCATCGACCACAATTAACTGCGGGCGGTATGAGAAACGTCGAGCCTGCAATCCCGAAGCAATCTCTTCGGCTCGGTCGACTGACTCTTCATCCTTCAAGCGACGCAGCCGGCGGGTTAACACTTCGGACATTGATGCGAGGTCATCCCCGCCGCCTTCGCGAATTTCAAAACGGCGATACTCGCTTTTGCGGGGGGCGCCGTCTTCAAATACGACCATCGACCCAACGGCATGTGTACCTTGGATATGCGAGATGTCGTAGCACTCAATTCGTAAAGGTGCGACCTGCAATGCGAGAGCATCCTGCAATTCAGATAGCGCTTGCGCGCGTTTTGAAATATCACTACTGCGAAGCAACTGATGTCGCAGCAATGCTTCTGACGCATTGCGGGTCACAATTTCGAGCAGCGACACTTTATCTCCGCGCTGCGGAACTTTGAAAGATGTCTTCTCGTTGCGAGAAATGGCGAGCCATTCTTCTAAGTCTTTGGCTCCTTCTGGAAGTTGCGGCATACAAATCTCTCGTGGAATCTCTTGAGTGAGATCCGAATAGACATCTTGTACAAGTTGGCGATAGAGGTCCGCGCTGCTCTTATCGAAATCTCTCTCCATGACCACGCTGCGCTGCCCACGGATGCGCCCGTGGCGCACTGAGAATATGGTGGCTCCGATTTCAATTTCACCCTCAACGAGCGAAATGAAATCAGCATCAGTGTCGTCAGGTAGAACTACTGTGCTCGTTTCCAGCGCCAACTCGAGCGCTATCAAGTCATCGCGCAATTTAGCTGCTCGTTCAAATTCTTCGGCCGCGGCGGCGGACTCCATCTCTTTCTGCACTCGACGGATATACGGAGCGGGATCACGGGAGAAGAACGAGATAAATTCGCTGATCTTCTGCTTATGCTCCTCGACGGTGACTTGATTGACGCAGGGTGCAGAGCACTTCTCGATATGGCCTAGAAGGCAAGGACGCCCGCTAGCAACCGCCTGCCGCAAAACTCCTGGCGCACAAGTGCGCACCGGAAAAGTGCGTAACACTTGATCAACCACAAGGCGGAGAGCGCCAGCATTGGGGAAGGGACCTAGATAGCGCACTCCTTTCTTCTTGGGGGCCCGAGCGACAAAAACGCGTGGGATGCTCTCCCCCGTCGTGATCGCTAGATATGGATAAGATTTATCGTCCTTGAAGCGCACGTTGTACTTCGGGTCTTCCGACTTAATCCAAGTCCACTCCAGCTGCAGGGCATCAACTTCGGTGGCC
>RGER01000145.1 GCA_009917815.1 Actinomycetota bacterium | reverse complement strand
TATCCAGCGCCTGCGTACCGCATTGCTCATCAATGACAATCGCACTTCCACTTATCGCTCGGGATCCGGTCAAGACATCCCAGCCGTCAATAATATGTTCAGCACCTTTGACGGTGAGCGTCTGGGGTATTCCACCAGTGGCAATGATGATCGCCTCAAATCCCGCATCAACTAATTCGTCAGCTGAAACAAAGTGGTTCAACTTCACTGACACATTCATTCGTGCAAGTTCGTTGGTGCGCCAATCGATGATGCCTCGTAAATCTCTCCGCCTTTGCGACTTCGCTGCAATGTTTACTTGTCCGCCTAGTTGATCACTAGCTTCAAAGAGAGTGACGAGGTGTCCGCGTTCAGCGAGGACTCGAGCAGCTTCAAGGCCCGCTGGACCACCGCCTATGACTGCAACATTCTTCGTCGTTGTTGCGGGATAATTCGAGTCAGTCGCCCATCGGAATCTATCGAACCTTCAAGAGCACTCACGAAATCGATGCCCTCACCAATCACAGCTTTAGCCGCCTCCAAGAGATCTGCGTAAGAAAGCCCATTGGCTCGATGCTCGTTAAAAGATAGGCGCGCCCCAACAATGAAATCTTCAGGAACCGCGTCGCGAATAGCTTTGATCACACTGAGTGGATATCTCATACGGTTCTCGAAAGTTCCACCAAATTCATCTGTTCGCTTATTCCAAAAAGGAGTCATAAATGAATCGAGAAAATGGCCATAAAGCATGAGTTCGATGCCATCGAGCCCTGATTCAACACATCGCTGGGCTGCTGCTACATAATCTTGCTTAATCTGTTCCATATCCCATGGCTCCGCAGCCTTGGCGAATGCGCGATGAGCTCTCTCGCGAACCGCGCTTACAGAAACTGCCGGAAACCAGTCCGCTTTATAGTTACTTGTGCGATGGCCAAGGTGACTGAGTTGGATCATTACCTTGGCTCCATGCTCATGAACTTCGCTAGTCAACAACTTCAGCCAGGGAACAGATTCGTCTTTCCAAAGTTGTAGGTTTCCAAAGGCAGGCGCACTCGTTTGGCTTACCACTGCGCTTCCACCGATCATCGTCAGACCGACACCACCTTTAGCTTTCTCTACGTGATAGGCGCGGTAACGGTCTTTAGCGAGCCCCTCTTCGCTGTACGCGGGCTCATGAGAGGTACTGACAATTCGATTTCGCAACTTCAAGCTCTTAATCGAGAACGAGGTGAAGAGTGGATCCTCTGCAGTCATGGGCAAAGAGTAATCTGGTGGATAGCATCCGTCTACGATCTAGAGATACCCATTACTATCCATGTACACCCATCAGACCGAAACCACTTATGAAACATCGCGTATTGGAGGATTTTGTGGCATCAATCTCGGTGATTTCTCATAGATCTGTAGCGCACGAATTGGGGCTACTCCAAGAGTGGGCTGATGCGCGGGGTTATTCCATCACTCGCTTTTTTCGCGAAGATGAGTGGAACGAAGAAGAGATTCTTTCGGCAGATCTTGTGATTGCAATGGGCTCTCCACATTCTGTAGCAACCGGTCATGTGCATTCTTCGGCCGCACGTGAAATCGAGTTAATGCAACGGCGAATCGCACGAAAGGAGCCACTCTTCGGCATCTGTTTCGGCGCACAGGCCCTGGCCGTAGCCCTTGGTGGTGAAGTGAGTCGTAGGCAGAGCGCAAATACCGGCTTCAAGAAGATCACCTTGCATGGGGATTCCATTGATGCTGGAGGGTGGGCCCTCTGGCACGAAGACATGGTGGAACCCTCATCGCTTCAGCACCTTTCTGGGGTCGAGGTGGTGGGCACTGATGCGGGTGCCGTCATTGCCTTCCGGCAAGGCAGCGCCTGGGGGGTGCAATTCCACCCAGAGGTAGAGGGTGAGGGGCTCGGAAGAATGCTCTCTGCGATCGGAATCCCGGAATCTGAGTGGAAAGAGACAGTTGAGTCTATGAAAGCTGATTACTTCCGCCTTCGCGATCGTTCGTTCGGACTCTTTGATCTGGTCGCTGGCGAAGTAACTCCCTAGTATTCAATTGTGAGTATTGACGAACTCAAAGACCAATGGAATTCGATTCTTGATGATTTGGAGGCAACCGACCGTATCGCCTGGATCTCGTACTTCGACGGCCGCCTCGTCTCTCTCGAATCAAACCATCTGCTTCTTGATTTTTCCGATGCGGAGAAATTCGCTGATGGGCACGATTACCGCGATGTGCGTATACGTAAACGTACTGCAATCGAGAAGGCAATTTTCAAAGTGACGGGAGAGCAGATCACTGTTCTCCCCGCATAAACGAGCGAGGGGCTGAGCTCCCGCCCAACCCCTCGCTCTCAAATCGTATTTTTCTCGTTAGTTGTTACTACTATCCGTGGTTGAATCGGTTGAGGGGTCGTCCCACGATTCGTCACTACTTCCGCCCGATTCATCGGTTGCGGCGTCATCTGCCAGCGAAGCCATAAAGTTTGCGAGGAAGTCACTGGAACTTGAATCGCTATCGCCTGAATCGACCGAGTCCGAGCCAGCATCTCCGCCACCCCACGAATCATTTGCAGAGCCGTCATCAACGACATCCACTGGATCCCCTTCGCTTGAATCGCCTTGATCGGTCGTTGTGAAATTCGCGCCATCGCTGGACCCATCGCTGGACCCATCTTCGTCGCCAGCTTGACCCGCATCTCCTTGATCGGGCGGAGCGACGGTCGAGTCATCACCAGAACCGTCATCGACAAATAGTGCTTGCGGCGCTACTTGAGAAAAATCAATTGCTCCACCTTGATCTGCCAGGTTCGAGAGCAAGTGATCGAGCTGGTCACCTGAAATAAGCCCCGATGCGCTCAATTGAGGAAGGATTTCACTCTTCATTAGTGAAAGATGATCGGTAAACGCCTGCTGATACTGAGCGTAATCTGCTTCGTATTGTGTGACTTCGTCGTTGTACGCCTGAAGACTGGCATCAATATCATCAGCGATTTCCTTAAAGATTTGACCACCTTCATGATCCTTTTGAATAAGAGTAATCAATTTGGCAAGACCTGGATCGTTTGCATGATCTTGTAAGAATTGATCAAACTTCTCTGGATCTTGCTGCCACTCCTTGAGGAAATTCTTATCAAGGTGTTCTGATTTCGCGAAGGATTGCAACGTCTTTGCGGCGGAACGATTCCCCGACAACTTGCCCAATACTGCCAAAATATCTTCGGAGTGATCGATGATCGCTGCAGCACGAATTTCACCTGCATCAATTTCCAATGGGGCCTCAGGTGGCGAGGGAGGAAATGGAATTGTAACTTTCTGGCCGTCAGGCAGGCGCAAAATCTGTGCAGTCGGCGGTGTCAGAAGATCAGCTGCCGACAAGTGTTCGACGCCAGCCTTCGCTGCGAGATTTCCCACCATGCCAAAGGCACCACCCATACCCATTGTGCCTGCATTTTGATTAAAGCCACCTTGGGGCATTCCGCCTTGCATTGGCATTCCGCCTTGCATTGGCATTCCGCCTTGCATTGGCATTCCGCCTTGCTGGCTACCCATTGCTTCTTGCATCGGCTTGAAATTGCCGGCTTGATCAATGAAACCCTGCATGCCATCTTTGATGACCATTCCGGGGCCACTCATCATGCCGTGCATATTTGGCATTCCGCCTTGTGGCATTCCACCTTGAGGCATTCCACCCTGCATTGGCATTCCACCCTGCATTGGCATTCCACCCTGCATTGGCATTCCACCCTGCATTGGCATTCCACCCTGCATTGGC
>RGER01000144.1 GCA_009917815.1 Actinomycetota bacterium | reverse complement strand
GCAAAGCGCTCTTGTTGAACAATTAAATGCCGAAGGCTTTGATGTAACTCAGGCAACAGTAAGCCGCGACTTAGACGAGATTGGCGCGGTGAAGATGAGATCGGCAGACGGTCGACTAACGTACGCGATCGGGCTTCCGAGCGTAGATTCCTCGCGTTATGAAGATCCGGTGACGCGACTTTCGCGTATCGCCAACGAGTTACTCATCTCCGCCGAAGTATCCGTTAACTTAATCGTTCTGAGAACGCCGCCGGGTGGCGCGCATCTACTGGCGGGCGCACTCGATAGAGTAGAGGCGCCTTCAGGTCACCCACTCACTGAAATTCTCGGCACAGTTGCCGGCGACGATACGGTGCTGGTGATTTCAAAACGTGCCGACGCCACTCCACTCAAGGATGCGTTGCTTCGCTTAGCTGAAGGCGTCTTTGTGAATGAAAGGAGCGCCGTATGAGTCACGGAAAACTCTGGGGTGGCAGATTTAGTGAATCGGCGGCCGATGCTATGGAAGCTCTTTCGCGCAGCGTGCACTTTGATTGGCGTCTTGCACCTTACGACCTACGTGGATCTATTACCCATGCCCAAATTCTGGAGAGTGCGGGTTTAATCTCACCGGCAGAATCACAAATGATTGTTGCTGAGTTAAATCTCATGATTGCGCAATTTCACGAAGGCGTACTTCAGCCGCAATCATCCGACGAGGATGTTCACGGTGCTCTTGAACGCATCTTGGTGGAACGCCTCGGTGACGTGGGCGGCAAATTGCGCGCCGGCAGGTCGCGCAATGATCAAGTCGCTACGGACTTTCGACTCTTTCTTCGCGATGCTGCGGCGCACGTCGTTCTGCAGCTTTCTACTCTGGCCGATGCGTTCATCGTTCAAGCAGAGAAGCATATGGACGCTCCTGCGCCCGGTTTCACGCACCTACAACATGCGCAGCCGGTCTCACTTGGGCACGAGATCGCCAAGCACGCCCATGCACTGCTTCGCGATATTGATCGACTTCAGGATTGGGATAAGAGAGCTGCTTACTCACCCCTTGGAGCGGGAGCGCTTGCCGGTTCCGCACTTGAACTGGATCCGAAACGGAGCGCACGTGAACTTGGCTTTACGGATGCCGTTGCCAACTCTATTGATGCCGTGAGTGATCGCGATTTTGCAGCCGAGGCGGCTTTTGTCTTTGCCTTAATAGGTGTTCACCTGTCACGCATTGGTGAAGAGTGGTGTCTTTACGCCTCGAAGGAATTTGGCTGGGTCAATCTCGCAGACGCATATTCGACGGGATCTAGCATCATGCCGCAGAAGAAGAACCCTGATGTTGCCGAATTGGCTCGCGGTAAAAGTGGTCGGCTGATCGGAAATGTAGTCAGCATTCTGACGATGCTTAAAGGTCTCCCATTTGCCTATAACCGTGACCTTCAAGAGGATAAGGAACCGCTCTTTGATTCTCTCGACACATTATCGGTCTTGCTACCTGCGATCACTGGAATGGTGCAGACAAGTACCTTCAATGTAGATGTGATCGCAGATTCAGCACCTACGGGTTATTCGTTGGCCACGGAGATAGCTGACTGGCTGGTGGTGCGCGGTATGCCATTTCGCTCTGCTCACGAAGTCGCCGGGGCTTGCGTTCGTCAATGCGAACTCTTAGGTATCGAATTGGATGAACTCTCCGATAGCCAACTGCGGGAGATTGATCCCATGCTTACTCCGCTGGTTCGGTCCGTATTGCGCGTTGACGGAGCAATAGCCGGGCGGTCGCGCTTTGGTGGCACAGCTCCATCTGCAGTTTCCGTACAACTCACAGCTCTCAAGAGCGAGACTTCCAGGACTGCCGCGCTCGAGGCAGCCTTCGATAATGGCCCCCTCACCGCATATATCGGATTTGATCCCACCGCGCCCAGCCTTCATGTAGGAAATTTGGTAGTCCTTCTGGTGCTACGCCGGCTACAGCTGGCTGGCCATCGCCCGATCGCACTCGTGGGTGGCGCTACGGGCCTGGTCGGGGATCCAAGTGGACGCTCCTCTGAACGCACACTTAATGATGAAGAGATTGTTGAAGAGTGGGTGGCGCGCATTCGTCTGCAACTCGAGCGATTTCTTACCTTCGATGATTCACCGACAGGTGCACTCGTCGCTAATAATTACGACTGGACAAAAGATATTTCTGCGCTGGAATTTTTGCGAGATATCGGCAAGCATTTTTCCGTAAATCAGATGCTTTCAAAGGATTCAGTTTCTACGCGCCTTGAAGGAGGCGGTATTTCCTATACCGAGTTCTCCTACCAAGTCTTGCAATCCCTTGATTACCTTGAGCTTTATCGTCGACACAATTGCGTTTTGCAAATGGGTGGAAGCGATCAATGGGGAAATATCACGGCAGGGCTTGATCTCATTCGCCGCGTCGATCAGGGGAGTGCGCACGCTCTCACGGTCCCGCTCATGACTAAGGCAGATGGCGGAAAATTCGGCAAAACGGCAAGCGGCACGATTTGGCTCGATCCAGAGATGACTTCTCCCTACGCGTTCTATCAGAATTGGATCGCCACCGATGATCGTGATGTGGTGGCCTATCTCAAGATTCTGACCTTCCTTTCGCAAGAAGAGATTTCGGCACTTGCCGAACAAGTGGAGAGCGCCCCTGAACGTAGAGAGGCCCAGAAAGCATTGGCACGTGAACTCACCACCTTGGTGCATGGTGCTGATCAATATCAACGAGTGGAGCAAGCCTCTCGGGCGCTCTTTGGCCAAGCCGAGCTTGGCGACCTAGATGGTGCCACCCTTGCGGGCGCGCTCTCAGAAGTGCCGCGCGCAACCATTCCGGCGGGGGAGATGCCTCCGCTCATTGATCTCATGGCCCTCACTGGCATTGTGGAGTCGAAATCAGCCGCGCGCCGGGCCGTCCGTGAAGGTGGGGCGTATCTGAACAATGTGAAAATTACCGATGAGGCCGCCATACCCACCTCAAAGGACCTGGTCGGGGGGCGATTCCTAGTTCTGCGTCGAGGAAAACGCGAAATCGGTGCCATCGAAATCGTTTAGTTTGTGATTTTCACAGAGTGCCGGAGGACTCCGGATTTCTCTGTAAAATCCTTATTTATATAGGCTTTTTGGGAAGCGACACTGACCGATTAGGTGTTATTCGTGGAACCTCGTAGTATGAGCCACGTCGAGAAACGGACAGCAAAATGGCCGTTCGACCGCCCCAAATTTGGATGCGAAATTCGGTCAATTTGACCCTAGATGAACATCCGGCTAAGTTTGGAGAGTTGCCCCAAAAACGAGCGAAAGTTCGGGATTGGTGCGCATCCGTACCTTGAGAACTCAACAGTGTGCCACAAGTCAATGCCAATTAACCTCGTCCTCGAGGGGCTACGTAAGTAGTGCTTTGAGGCGAAATTCCTTTGGTAAAAGACAGTAACTAAAGCTAGTTACGTCATTTGCCAGATCAAGCATCTATGGAGAGTTTGATCCTGGCTCAGGACGAACGCTGGCGGCGTGCTTTACACATGCAAGTCGAACGGTGAAGTTCCTTCGGGAATGGATCAGTGGCGAACGGGTGAGTAACACGTGGGCAATCTGCCCCTCACTGTGGGATAACTCCGGGAAACCGGGGCTAATACCGCATATGGAAACCTGGTGGCATCACCGGGTTTGGAAAGTTTTTCGGTGAGGGATGAGCCCGCGGCCTATCAGCTTGTTGGTGAGGTAATGGCTCACCAAGGCGACGACGGGTAGCCGGCCTGAGAGGGCG
>RGER01000143.1 GCA_009917815.1 Actinomycetota bacterium | reverse complement strand
CGCGAGCAAGAGTGCGCTTGAGTACATATCGAGGATCTGCATAAGAGGGATTGCCATCTGGAAGCATGATGTCGCAGAACATACGCGCAGTGCCTGGTGCTTCTGCACGCCACGGCAAAATCGAAAAGGTGGACGGGTCTGGTTTTGCCAACATGTCGGATTCATACACGCGAGCAAAACCTTCGATCGCCGAACCATCAAAACCGATGCCTTCAGCAAAGGCGCTCTCCAGCTCGGCAGGAGCTACCGCGACCGACTTCAAAAAGCCGAGCACATCGGTAAACCAGAGACGGACGAAACGGATATCGCGCTCCTCAAGGGTGCGCAGAACGAATTCCTCTTGTTTTTCCATGGGACCAGTCTGCCCTCCTTGCGTTACGGGCGGGTAACAATCTCCCGCCAAGCGCTCGTAATGGGCAATCTTCTATCCCGGCCGAAGGCGCGCACGCTCACTTTGGTCCCTGGCGGGTACTGGCGACGCTTATATTCGGCGCTATCGACCATCCGCAGGATCTTCTCAATCAGGGTTGGGTCAAAGCCTTCACGGGCGATCCACTCAGCGCCAAGGTCGCCCTGCACATAGGCATCCAGGATCCGGTCCAGGATGGGGTACTCGGGAAGAGAGTCTGAATCGCGTTGGTCGGGGCGCAATTCTGCGCTCGGCTCTTTGGAAATAGAACTCTCTGGAATGGGAGGAACTTCGCCAGCGGCCAGGGCCACCACGTTGCGCCACCTCGCCAATTCCCATACAAAAGTTTTGGGAAGATCCTTAATCGGAGCAAATCCGCCGACTGCATCGCCATAAATGGTGGAGTAACCCACTGCGAGTTCACTCTTATTACCTGTTGCCAGGACCAAGTGACCTTCAGAATTCGACAGCGCCATCAACGAAGTTCCACGCACGCGGGCCTGCACGTTCTCCTCGGCTAATCCCGTGAGTTTTAACTCATCTACGAACGCAGCGACCAACGGTTCGATCTCCACAGTACGAATGTTGATGCCCATATTTGCTGCGAGCGCATACGCATCGCTCTTTGAATGGTCAGAGGAGTACTTACTGGGTAAAGAGACTCCAAAGACTCGATCAGCCCCTAATGCATCAACTGCAATGGCTGCCACCAACGCAGAATCAATGCCGCCAGAGAGGCCGAGAATGACCGACTTGAAATTATTCTTCTCGACATAGTCGCGCAAGCCGACCACAAGCGCGCTCCACAATTCGCCATGCATATCCAGGCGCATTGCGATGCCTGGGGGTAGCGGCTTCTCCAGAATTCGGATTTCATCGTTGACTACTAGATCTACAGATTCTGAAGTGCGCACAGGTAATTCAAGATCGGTCACCATTAAACCATCTTCAAATTGTGGAGCACGAGCTAACAGATTTCCTGCGCTGTCGACGATCATGCTGTCTCCATCAAAAACCAATTCGTCTTGCCCGCCCGTCATATTGACGTATGCGAGTGTGCAGCCAGCCTCACGTGCACGTCGTGAGCAGAGCGCAAAACGTGCATCATCTTTATCCTGCTCGTAAGGGCTTCCGTTGATCACCACCAAGAGTCCGGCATTTCGTTCCTTCACCTGCGCAACAGGTCCGCCCTCTTGCCAGAGGTCCTCACAGATCGCCACCCCGATATCAATTCCTTTATGTCGAAAAACCAAAGATTTCTCTCCGGGGACGAAGTACCGGAATTCATCAAAGACTCCATAGTTGGGCAGATGGTGCTTCGCATAGGTGGCCACTACTGCGCCCTCATGGATGAGCGCTAACGCATTTTGCGGATTACCCGCGGGGACACCGAGTTTTTCGGATCTCACATTCTGCTGGTCCAGGTAACCGACGATGACGGGCAAGTGAGCGCACCCCGCATCTTTGATGTCATATGCCAAGGTCTGTAATTCTTCCAAGACTGCGCTCTGAAAAGAGGGGCGTAGGGCCAAGTCTTCAATCGGATAGCCGGTCAGCATCATCTCGGGAAAGACCACGAGGTCGCTCCCCTGATCGGCTGCTTGCACCGTGTAGGCCACCACCAGAGCGGCATTGCCGGCAAGATCGCCCACCTTCGGATTGACCTGAGCCAATGCCAGACGAAGGTGCGCGCGAGTAGACATATATAGAGCCTACATATCTCCCATTCGCCCGCCTACCCACTCCGACTACCCAGCCCGTCTACCTACTGGGAGCGGTGGCTGTTAGAATCAGCCCACCCAGGGACCCCCAGTGGCCTTGAGGCGGAGGAATCACAATGAATACTTCTCTTTATGCTGGCATTTCGCATAGGCGCGTCACCGTGCTCGATATTGCAGCAGCCAAGGAGCGCGGCGAGAAGTGGGCGATGCTTACTTCCTACGATCAGCTCCACTTCGCGCGCCATGGTCATCGCAGATCTTCCCTTTGGTTCATACGAAAGCAGCCCTACACAAGCATTAGAGACCGCAACCCGCTTCTTCAAAGAAGCTGGTGCCCATGCAGTGAAACTTGAAGGTGGCACCCGGGTGCTTCCACAGATTGAAATGCTCGTCACTCATGGCATCCCAGTTATTGGTCACCTTGGACTGACCCCACAATCGGTTCATACCTTAGGTGGCTATCGAGTGCAGGGCCGTGGTGGTAAAGGTGAAGAGATTATTCGAGACGCCAAAGCGATCGAGAGCGCAGGTGCTTTCGCGCTTGTTCTCGAATTAATACCTAGTGATCTCGCGACTCGCATCACCTCTTCCATCAGTATTCCGACGATCGGAATTGGTGCCGGCAAGAGTTGCGATGCCCAAGTGCTGGTGTGGCAAGATTTACTCGGATTAACTGCAAAGAGCCCTAAGTTGGCCAAGAGATACCTCGAATTGCGATCACTGATAGGTACCGCCGTCACTGAATGGGCCAATGACGTAGCTAGCGGAGAGTTTCCAGGAGCAGACCAGAGCTTCGAGTAAGTATCCTTGCCGAATGCTCAAACGCCTCAAGTCATTAGCGATCGATCTGACTCCACTTCGCACATCGCGTGATTTTCGAATCATCATGGCTTCAGGGCTCATCACTTTCCT
This sequence comes from Actinomycetota bacterium, assembly GCA_009917815.1. Taxonomy (GTDB): domain Bacteria; phylum Actinomycetota; class Actinomycetes; order Nanopelagicales; family Nanopelagicaceae. The sequence goes on along the minus strand of RGER01000143.1, from coordinate 737 downwards.
TGGATCGATGGTGACGTACGTTGCGCTTCCTTTTCAGGTGAAGGAGATCACGGGCTCGTATGTGGCCGTCGGCCTACTTGGCGCCATCGAAATTGTGCCGTTAGTAATTTTCGGTCTCTACGGCGGCACCTTGGCCGATTCCATCGACCGCAAGAAAATGATCGTCATGATGGAGGTGGCCAGCCTGGCATTGACCACGATCCTCTTAATCAATTCCCTCTTGCCCCACCCAAAACTCTGGGTGCTCTACGTGGTGGCGGGTATTTTCGCCGCGGTCGACGGGCTCGCACGCCCCAGCCTTGATGCCATGATTCCGCGAATATTGCCGCACGATCAAATGATGGCGGCGAGCGCCCTTCGAAGTGTGCGCTGGCAATTTGGCGCTCTCTTGGGGCCAGCACTCGGTGGAATCTTGATCGCCTGGAAAGGGGTAAGCGCCGGATTCATCTTCGATGTGGTCACGTATGCGTTCAGTATTCTGCTCCTCCTTCGACTCACACCATCCCCCGCAGAACACAATTCACCGGCCCCCACTCTCTCTTCGCTCTTGGAGGGGGTGCGCTATGCATTTAGTAGAAAAGACCTCCTGGGCACATATGCGGTGGATTTGGCGGCCATGTTCGGTTCCATTTTGGCCACCTTCACTAGCGGATGGACCAAGAAGATTCACCGGCATGGTCGCGCAATTCTGGTCGCAGCAATCTTTTGGGGCGCAGGGATCTCACTTGCAGGTGCCA
>RGER01000142.1 GCA_009917815.1 Actinomycetota bacterium | reverse complement strand
CTGCATCATTCGTCGCCACTCTCGGAGCCTGTGCACTCGTCTTCAACCACATCTTCCATTTCCCCGGTTCAGATGCCTCCTTCCCACTCTTTGCATTTACCTTCTTGGTAGCACTGGGCGTGGATTACAACATCTTCTTAATGACACGTGTGCGCGAGGAAGCCATGGGTATGGGGACGCGGCCGGGTACGTTGAAGGCGCTGATGGTAACGGGTGGCGTCATCACATCTGCTGGTGTTGTCCTGGCAGCCACCTTTGCCGTGCTTGGTGTACTCCCACTTATCGTGCTAGCCGAGTTGGGCTTTGCGGTCGGCTTTGGTGTCTTGCTCGACACCATCTTGGTCCGTTCCATCATTGTCCCTGCGCTCGTCCACGACATTGGTCCAGCGGTCTGGTGGCCATCTAAATTGCGCCACGATCCCGCAGCGATCAAGGGATAATTGTGGCTACAGACGACGTCGATGTCGTCGTAGTAGGAGCCGGACTCGCGGGGTTGTCGGCGGCGTTCTATTTGGAACGCGTTGGCAAACGTGTGCACGTACTCGAGGCAAGTGATGCAGTGGGCGGTCGAGTGCGCACCGATCGGGTCGATGGTTTTTTGCTCGATCATGGATTTCAAGTGCTCAATCCGTGGTACCCCGATTATCGAAAACTTTCGTTAGATCTTGATCTGGCACCTCTAGGCGCAGCTGTCGCAGTCTCCTTGGGCAAATCGAAATCGACCGTGGGTGATCCAAGGAGAGCACCGCTTGCTACCCTCACATCTCTCTCACCCAGAACGGGAACTCTGTCAGAGAAGATGAAGTTGGGGCTCTATGTGCTCCACCTTCTCACTTCAACGTTGCCTGATATCACCGAACAAGACGATTCTGATTTTGCCAGCGCGCTCACACACGTCGGTGCCGGTGGCCGACTCTATGACCGCACGCTCAAGCCTTTTCTCGAAGGCGTGTTTCTAGATGATCCAGCACATGTATCTCGGCGCTATGGTGAATTGGTGTTGAGATCATTCGTCAAGGGAACGCCTTCTGTACCCGTACAAGGTATGGGCGAATTCCCGCGAGTATTTGCAGATCGAATTCACGACGTGCGCTTAGGGACCAGAGTCGAAGGCGTTCATCCAGGAAGAGTTGTTACTGCACACGGAGATGTGCACACAAGAGACGTCGTAATCGCGACCGGACCGCGTGCGGCACATGCGTTAATTCCGGAATTACCTATGCCGACGATGAAGAATTGCACGACGTGGTATCACGTCGCGGAGCGGGCTCCCACATCTGGGAACTCGCTTCTCGTTGATGGGCTCCATCGGGGGCCACTTGTGAACTCACTGGTCATGAGCAATGTGTCACGCGCTTATGCGCCCGAGGGGAAGCACCTCATTTCGTCAACCTCCTTGGTGACATCAAATGAGGGAGAAGTTCGTCGACATCTCGCACTTCTTTGGGGCAAGGAGGTCTCTGATTGGCAATTACTCCACATGTCGGAGGTCCGCGATGCACTCCCTGCCCAAGTTCCCGGCCTAGCCGTGCGTCGCGAGATTAACTTCGGTAGCGGAATCTGGGTGGTGGGTGATCATCGCGATACCCCATCTCAGCAAGGCGCGTTAGCAAGCGGTCGCCGTTGCGCTGAGGCAATTATTTCAATGAGAAATTAATCAACAATCTCTTCAAGTGTTGGTCCAATGTGTGGATTCTCGAAAGTGAAACCTGCGTGGAGTAATGCGCTAGGTGCCACTCGCTTAGATCCGAGAACTTCCGTGGAGAATCCTCCGAGCGCGACTTTGATCGCGAACGCTGGCGCGGGAAAGAGAGCTGGGCGATGAAGTGCGCGCGCGAGTGCGGCGGTAACTTCTGAATTTGTTGCGGGGAATGGTGAGGTGAGGTTGACCGGTCCAGCTAATTCATTATTTAAGAGGAAATCGATAGCTCGAATCTCATCATTGAGCGAGATCCATGACCACCATTGCTTGCCATCGCCTAATTTTCCGCCAAGTCCAGCTTTGAAGAGAGGCACCATGCGACCAAGCGCGCCACCTTTTGCGGCGAAGACTAAGCCGGTGCGCATGAATGATGTTGTGGAGTTAGCAGCGCCTGCAGACTCTTCCCATTGGCGGCACACATCTGCGAGAAAATCATCCCCGGCGCGATCTTCTTCGGTGACTTCTCGATTCCCTGTCTCGCCGTACCAACCGATAGCCGAGGCGGAGAGAAATCGAGGGATTTCAAGTTCATTGATCGCCGAAACGATGGTGGCAGTGCTCTCGGTGCGCGACTTTAAGATCTCATTCTTATATGCGGCGCTCCAACGCTTATCTCCCACACCGGCACCGGCTAAGTGAATGACCGCATCTGTTCCGGCGAGTGAGCTGAGAGATTCCGCGGGAAGTGCGGAGCCATCTGGGGTCCAACGAATTTCATCTTCCGTAATAGGGGAGCGCCGAACTAGTCGGATGACTTGATGTCCTTGGTGTGTAAGGCGTTTGACGAGCGCGCTTCCAATCAGCCCAGAAGAGCCCGTTACTGCAATCTTCATCTCTAGAGCCCTAGATCTGACTCAAAACGTCCTTCTTCGAGGCGACTCTTTAACGTCACCAAGAAGCGCGCCGCCTCTGCACCATCAACGATGCGATGATCATAGGAGAGGGCAAGGTAGACCATGGAACGAATGGCAATGGTCTCTCCGCCGTCTTCATCTTTAACCACCACCGGGCGCTTTACGACGGCGCCAGTACCGAGTATCGCTACCTGTGGTTGGTTGATGATCGGAGTATCAAAGAGCGCTCCGCGACTTCCGGTGTTTGTCAGTGTGAAGGTGCCACCACCAAGCTCATCAGGACTGACTTTGTTATCGCGAGTGCGATCTGCTAGGTCTGCCACGCTTCGAGCAATACCGCCAATGTTGAGTTGACCAGCATCGCGAATGACGGGAACAAGGAGACCTCGGGGAGTATCTACCGCAATGCCGAGGTTCTCGGTGGCGTGATAGACGATGTTATCTCCGTCTACCGATGAGTTGATGACAGGATGAGAGCGCAATGCCTCACACACGGCCACTGCGAAGAATGGCATGAAGGAGAGTTTGACGCCCTCGCGTGTTTCGAATTGCGCTTTCGCTTTTTCGCGGAGGCGCGCAATCTTGGTGACATCTACTTCGATGACTGTGGTGAGTTGTGCGCTGATTTGCAATGACTCAACCATGCGAGATGCGATTACTTTGCGAAGGCGGGTCATCGGCACGATGGTTCCGCGGAGTTCACCTTCGGCGACGGGCGAACTTGCGGGTGCGCTGGGAGAAGCGGCAGGAGCGGCGCTTCGACGACGCTCGGCCTCTTCCAAAATATCTTGCTTGCGAATTCTTCCACCGACACCGCTACCCGTGAGTGAACTGAGCTCGATGCCATGCTCTTGTGCCAGTTTGCGCACGAGAGGGGTGACGTAGGAGTCCTCGCTGACTGGCGCAGCAACGGGAGCAGCAACGGGAGCAGCCACGGGAGCAGCCACGGGTGGAGCAACGGGAGCAGCCACGGGAGCAGCCACGGGTGGAGCAACGGGAGCAGCAACGGGAGCAACGGGCGCAGGCGCCGCAGGAGCTCCGGCAAGACCTACGGTTGCCAAGGTGGCACCGACTGGCACCGTTTGGTCGACGTTAACGACTATGGAGAGGAGTGTGCCGGCGACTGGCGATGGAATTTCGGTATCTACTTTGTCTGTCGACACTTCAAGGAGTGGTTCATCGAGTGCAACGGTGTCGCCGATATTCTTGAGCCAACGCGTGACA
>RGER01000141.1 GCA_009917815.1 Actinomycetota bacterium | reverse complement strand
GCGGGAGGGCTTAATCACAATCTTCGGGTCGATAAGGCCAGTCGGTCGAATTACTTGCTCAACCACGCCATTTTCGGCCTTACCCAATTCGTAGGGGCCCGGAGTGGCAGAGAGATAGATCGCTTGCCCAATCCGCTCTTGGAACTCGGTCCATTTCAAGGGGCGATTATCCAAGGCGCTTGGCAACCTGAATCCATGCTCGACTAGGGTCCGCTTACGCGAAGAGTCTCCTTCATACATCGCCCCGATCTGCGGAACAGTGACGTGAGATTCATCGATCACTAGGAGAAAATCTTCCGGAAAATAGTCAATGAGGCAGTTCGGGGCAGACCCGGCAGCACGTCCGTCAATATGTCGCGAATAATTCTCAATGCCTGAGCAAAAACCCACCTGACGCATCATTTCAATGTCGTAGGTGGTTCGCATCTTGAGGCGCTGAGCTTCCAACAACTTGCCTTGGCGCTCAAACTTCTCCAACTGCTCAGAAAGTTCTGCCTCGATACCGGCAATCGCTCGTTCCATGCGTTCAGGGCCGGCTACATAATGAGATGCTGGAAAGACATAGATTTCTTGCTCATCTCTTATGACCTCACCTGTGAGGGGATGCAACGTGAGCAGACGCTCGATTTGATCGCCGAACATCTCTATACGCACTGCGTATTCTTCATAGACCGGGATGATTTCCACCGTATCGCCGCGAACTCGAAAAGTACCACGAGCGAAAGCAATATCATTGCGCGCGTATTGAATGTCGACGAATTTACGTAGTAGTGCATTTCGTTCAATCTCTTCACCAACGCGCAGGCGCACCATACGATCTACGTACTCTTGTGGAGTACCAAGTCCATAAATGCATGAGACCGAGGCAACGACGACAACGTCGCGTCGAGTGAGCAAAGAATTAGTCGCAGAGTGGCGTAGGCGTTCCACTTCTGCATTGACCGAAGAATCCTTTTCGATAAAAGTATCCGTTTGAGGTACGTACGCTTCTGGCTGGTAATAGTCATAGTAAGAAACGAAATATTCCACAGCATTCTTAGGGAGCAACTCTTTGAACTCGTTCGCAAGCTGTGCCGCCAGAGTCTTGTTGGGAGCCATCACCAACGTGGGTCGCTGTAATCTCTCGATAAGCCAGGCAGTCGTTGCGGATTTTCCAGTTCCGGTGGCTCCAAGGAGAACAACGTTTTGCTCGCCCCGTTCTATACGTCGCGCCAAATCTTCAATTGCCTCGGGTTGATCACCCGCGGGCACGAAATCGCTAATTACTTCGAAGGGGTCAACGCGACGCTGCAAATCTGTAATCGGCCTCACGAGTCAATCCTCAAATGCACCGCACGACCGGGGTCGCAACTGGCGTAGCCACTCACTACAGGCACGAAGCCCAATTTAGCGAGAGCGTCATCTGCCCTCTCGATCTGGATGAGATTTTCGTCAATTAACATCGCCGGCACTATGGCATTGATGCGCTCCAGGATGCGAGAGCGGGTTTGATCAGGTGTCAGGAGATTGGGCGAATGGTGCCCAGGTTTGGCCGGCCGCTCCGCGGCCATGTTTGAAGCGAAGGGCATCAGTCGGAGCTCCATGAGTGCCTCTATTGCCGCCTGAATATCTTCACTTGGTCCATCGTTATTGAGCACGATATCCGCAACGGAGCGTCGCTCCTGATCGCTCCCCTGATTCTTCATGCGAGTGAGCGCTAACTCGGTAGATAACCCTCGCCCCTCAAGCCGTCGGAGTCGAGTTTCCAGACTTGCTTCGATCATCACCACTAAGTGATAACGATCCTGCGCCCCCGTCTCTACAAGGAGTGGCACGTCATGAACGACCACGCTTCCCACTGGAGCAGACGTCACCCGTTCTTGAAAGATGCGGACAATTCGCGGGTGAGTAATGCGTTCAAGATCTGCTCGGGCGCTTTCGTCGTTAAAGACAATCTCAGCAAGAGCGGCGCGATTGAGAGAACCGTCTGGATTCAAAATTTCGTGGCCAAAGCGCAATTGAATTTCAGCAAGACCAGGGGTTCCTACTGCAACGACTTCGCGAGCAATCAGGTCAGAATCGATCACCAGAGCGCCGACTCGGGCAAAGGCTGCGCACGCGAGGGACTTTCCAGCACCGATGCCACCACTGAGGCCGACGAGAAGCATGGATTGAGCCTAGACGGGAAAAGGGGCGGTCAGCGACCGCCCCTTCCCGTAATTCACCTGCAGACTTATTCGGCAGCAGCCTCTTCGCTAGTTGATGCAGCCACCGGTGCGGTTTCCGCACCCTCAGCCTCAGCAGCGCGAGCCTCGGCGGCCTGCTTGCGGTGAGCCTCGAAGCGCTTCTGCGCCTCCGCATATTGACGCTCCCACTCTTCGCGAGCAGCTTCAAAGCCGGGCTTCCACTCATTGGTGTCAGAGTCGAAACCCTCTGGGTAGATGTAATTGCCATTCTCATCGTAGTGAGCGGGCATGCCGTATTGAGTGGGGTCGAACGCCTCCACAACGGTGTCACCATTCTCGTTCGCTTGCTTCAGCGAGAGTGAGATGCGGCGACGCTCGAGATCGATATCGATGACCTTGACGAAGAGCTCGTCGCCCACCTGCACGACCTGCTCTGGAATCTCCACGTGACGTTCTGCCAACTCAGAAATGTGTACGAGACCTTCGATGCCCTCATGAACTCGAACGAAGGCGCCGAAAGGTACGAGTTTGGTGACATTACCCGGCACAACCTGGTTAATGGTGTGTGTACGAGCAAAATGTTGCCAAGGATCTTCTTGTGTTGCCTTAAGCGAGAGTGAAACACGCTCGCGTTCGAAATCAACGTCGAGAACTTCAACAGTAACTTCTGTTCCCACTTCAACAACTTCGCTTGGGTGGTCGATGTGCTTCCACGAAAGTTCAGAGACGTGAACGAGGCCGTCTACGCCACCGAGATCAACGAAAGCGCCGAAATTGACGATCGAAGAGACCACACCACTTCGGACTTGACCCTTTTGGAGTTGGTTGAGGAAGGTGGTGCGAGTCTGTGATTGTGTTTGCTCGAGCCAGGCGCGACGCGAAAGAACCACGTTGTTGCGGTTCTTATCGAGTTCGATGATCTTGGCGTCGAGCTCTTTACCAATGTAAGGGAGCAGGTCGCGGACGCGGCGCATTTCGACGAGCGATGCGGGAAGGAATCCGCGGAGGCCGATGTCAACGATGAGTCCACCCTTAACAACCTCGATGACCGTACCGGTAACAACTTCGTCGCGCTCTTTCTTACCTTCGATAGTTCCCCATGCGCGCTCGTACTGTGCACGCTTCTTGGAGAGGATGAGGCGCCCTTCTTTATCCTCTTTCTGGAGCACAAGTGCTTCGACAACGTCGCCGGTCTTTACGACCTCACTTGGATCGACATCATGCTTGATGGAAAGCTCACGAGAAGGGATAACACCTTCGGTCTTGTAACCGATGTCTAGAAGGACTTCGTCGCGGTCAACCTTGACCACGATTCCGGAGACGATGTCTCCGTCGTTAAAGTATTTGATGGTGCCGTCAATAGCGGCGAGGAAATCTTCGGCAGTGCCAATGTCATTTACTGCTACAACTGGGCTAGTAGACACAATTCTCCGTAGGGATAGAAAGTAGTAGTTCGCTCACCCCCGACTCCTGATTTCACTCAGGACACTGCCTCGTAGGTCTGAGGAAGTGCAAGCAGATGAACCCCAGACGATACGGTGGGGGCGTGAGAAGGGTCAATTTGGCGGCGCGGGAGGAGCAGAGGTGATTGAGCGTGGATCAGTGAGCCCGGCAAGCGCGGCAGCTGCCCACCGTCACTGGTGGG
>RGER01000015.1 GCA_009917815.1 Actinomycetota bacterium | reverse complement strand
AGAATTTCACTGAGTCAACCGATACCTGGCTGGCATCGGGTCGCGGACTATAACCGCCGGTTCGAAATTGCATCGACCCCGGAAACAACATCTTGATCATATATAGGGCCAAATTTCTCTGCAACCTCGCGCTTGTTACCAGCCTATCGTCTGCTCTTACGCCCGCCTTTACTTCTCGATTCTAAGTGGCGGTCTCCCACCTCCCAGTTAGAATTTGAAACATGGGCAATGAGTCAGCAGATCCGCGAGTAGTAATACTCGGAGCTGGCTTCGCTGGAATTCCTGCCTGGTACGCATGGCGCTTCTTGCACTTGTTCTATCTCTTAGGTGGTCGGAATAAAATTGGAACAATGGCCGATTGGACTTGGAACTATTTAACTTTCGACCGAGGCAATCGACATATAATGGTTTCGGTTTAAGGGCAGTGATCGCTAGTGGAAACGGGGAATTTATCGTGGATTCATCGATGCGCAGAGTTCTTCGGCGCGCATCTGATGCAGTCACTTTAAATCTTGACGAAATTACCCTTTTACTCTCTGCACGCGAAGAAGCTCTCACACAATTATGTGAGGTCGCTTCCCGGATACGTGATGCCGGCCTTCGAGAAGTGAATCGCTCTGGAGTGATTACATATTCTCCCAAGGTCTTTATTCCACTCACTCGCCTCTGTCGGGATCGCTGCCATTACTGCACCTTTGCTACTACTCCAAATCATCTTCCATCAGCTTTTCTGGAGATGAGCGAAGTCATTGCCATTGCTAAGGAAGGCGCCAGCGCTGGATGTACGGAAGCACTCTTCACGCTAGGCGATCGACCAGAAGACCGATGGGAGATTGCAGCAAATTGGCTATCCGAGCGTGGCTATTCATCTACTCTGGATTACGTACGAGCGTGTGCAATTGCAGTGCTTGAAGAGACTGGATTACTTCCGCACCTAAATCCTGGGGTCATGAGCTTTGAGGAGCTCTCGAGGTTAAGACCAGTTGCAGCCAGTATGGGAATGATGCTTGAAACATCTTCTACAAGATTATTTACAGATAAGGGCGAAGTTCATTTTGGTAGCCCCGATAAAGATCCTGCCGTACGCTTACGAACGATTGAAGATGCTGGCCGTCTCTCTATTCCATTTACTACTGGGCTCCTCATCGGAATTGGCGAAACCTTACAAGAGCGTGGTGAGTCGCTCTTTAAGCTGGCTGAACTTGCTAAAAGGTATGGTCATATTCAAGAAATCATCATTCAAAATTTCCGCGCTAAAGAAGATACGGCGATGCGGAATGCTCCCGACGCAGATCAGCAGGAATATTTAGCCGCTATCGCAGTTGCCAGACTGGTCTTCGGACCACGAATGAGAATTCAAGCCCCACCTAATTTGTCAGAGACGCAGGAGTTCGCTTCTTTGATTGCTGCTGGCATCGATGACTGGGGTGGCGTTTCGCCGGTAACTCTCGATCACGTCAATCCAGAGAGGCCATGGCCAGAAATCGAACTTTTGGCTACGCAGAGTCGTGCATCTGGTTTCGAACTGAAGCCCAGGCTCACGATTTATCCCGAGTATTTGAAATCACCAGTGCGGTGGATAGATCCCAAGGTTCAAGCGCATATTTCAGCGCTCGCGCACTCTGATGGCTTAGCAATCCCAGGCAACTCTCCCGTGGGAATGCCGTGGCAGGAAGTGAGCCAAAGTCTCACGAGTATGGGCCGCACGGATCTGGGCGATTCAATTGATACTGAAGGAAGAGAGTCCGAGAAACGTGGAGACTTTGATTCGGTTTATGGAGACTGGGAGAGCATTGCTGGACAACTTTCATCGTTCGATACTTTTACCTCTCCAGCAGCAGATCGATCCTTCATTGCAGCACTCGCCAAGATTGTAGAGAACCCACGGTCAATCACCCGAGACGAAGGACTTACTCTTTTCGCAGCCGATGGACCTGAACTCGAATTATTGGTAGCTGCGGCGAATGAGAAGCGATCAGAAATAGTAGGCGATGATGTTACTTACATTGTGAATCGAAATATTAACTTCACAAATGTTTGTTATACCGGCTGTAGATTTTGTGCATTTGCGCAACGCAAGACCGATGCCGATTCATACCTCTTGTCTATTGATGAAATAAAGTCGCGAGTTGACGAAGCCTGGGCTTTGGGTGCTAACGAAGTCTGCATGCAAGCTGGAATCCACCCTGATCTGCCGGGGGATACTTATTTTGACGTAGCTCGCGCAGTGAAAGCGGTAGCGCCAGAGATGCATATCCATGCATTCTCACCCATGGAAATCTTTAGCGGTTCTATCAAAATGGGAATTTCCTATCGCGAATGGCTTACGCGAGCCAAGGAAGCTGGATTAGGAACAATTCCTGGAACGGCAGCAGAAATTCTTGACGACGAAATCCGTTGGATCCTTACCAAGGGAAAGCTGCCTGCAAGTGCGTGGCTTGAGATTGTGCGTGAAGCGCATTTGCTGGGGATCAAGTCATCGGCCACGATGATGTACGGCCACGTTGATAATGAATCTCACTGGTATGACCACATAATTACGATTAGAAATCTGCAGGATGAAACTGGTGGCTTTACCGAATTCGTTCCACTGCCATTTGTTCACTACTCATCACCAATTTATCTTGCTGGCATCGCACGGCCAGGGCCAACAGTTCGTGAGAATCGGGTTGTCCACGCCATGGCAAGATTATTGCTCGCAGGATCCATCAATAACATTCAATGTTCTTGGGTAAAGCTCGGACTCAACGGGCCCGACGGTGTTCTCTCTCTACTCAATGGCGGAGTCAACGATATCGGTGGCACTCTCATGGAAGAGACGATTAGTCGGATGGCGGGAAGTACGAATGGTTCCATGCGAACCGTCAAGGAACTTGAAGAGATCGCGGCGCTAGCAGGGCGTCCATCTCGCCCGCGGACGACTCTTTACGGCGAAGTTTCTGCGGAGAGAAGAGCCGTTGCAGAGCGCGCCGATGCGCGACAGATTTTTACTGGGTCGATGTAGTACGAAGTCGATGATGGCGACCACGTCGTAGGAGTGCGATAGTTGCGAGAAGTGCACTGATAATCGCACCGAAGAGAAGTGCACTGGCCGCGCTGTCATATGTGGCTTGAGGAAGGGAAATCTGACTCACTAATAGAGCTACAGAGAAACCAATCCCTGCCAGGAGTCCGACTGCGGTGATATCCCCCCACGAAATTCCTGGATTCAGTTCTGCTTGCGTATATCGAGCAATTAACCAAGCTCCACCGACTATCCCAAGTGGCTTGCCGACAACGCGGGCAATCATAATGGCTCGAGAGAGCGGGTCTGATGAAAGCGAGCTCAGTGAGTGTGCGTTAAAAGAGATACCAATTGCAGTGAACGCGAAGACCGGTAGAGCAATTCCTACTGATAAAGGCTGAAAGAAAGATTCAAGATTTTCGACATTGCTCGGCTTATCTTCAGGAGCGTGAGGGTTTGTGAGTAGCCCAATTGCCACGCCAGCTACCGTGGCATGAATTCCGCTCCGGTACATCGCATACCAAGCGATCAGAGCAAGCGGTACCCCAAGCCAGGCGGGGCATTTACCTGTGTGTTGGAGAATTCCATAGAGTGCGAGCGCCACAATCGCTATGGCTAATGCGATCCAAGTCACCGCCGCGGAGTAGAACAGGGCAATGATAATAATCGCACCTAGATCGTCTGCGATTGCAAGAGTGAGCAGAAAAGCTCGGAGAGGTGATGGAATTCCACGACCCGCAACTGCAAGAAGAGTGAGACAGAATGCAAGATCGGTAGCGGTGGGGATGGCCCAAGAAGATCGATTTTCAGCTCCGGCGAGCGCCACGAATATCAGAGCGGGAACGATCATTCCGATCGCAGCTGCAGAGATGGGAAGCAAAGCGGTACGAAGAGTTTGCAAGCTACCGTAGGTAAATTCTCTCCGTAGTTCTAAACCGGCCACTAAAAAGAAGATCGCGAGCAATCCTTCGGACGCCCACTCGGCCACACTTAAATTGAGCGCAGCGACTCCAAAATGAAAATCAAGAAATGATTGATAACCAGTGCGCAGATCGGTGTTGGCAGCAATGAGTGCCGCCACCACTGCGATGAGCAAAAGGATGCCACCCACGGTTTCGCGCGCGAGAAAACGTGTGATCCAACGCTGTTCCCGCGGCGAAGGTGTTGCGAAAAGTTTCGTCATCCTTAATCTTCGCTTGAGGTATTCATACCTGCAGAAATCATGGCCATCACGTTGGGATCGGCGAGGGTGGTGGCATCGCCGACTGCTCGGTGATCTGCCACGTCACGCAATAACCGTCGCATAATCTTTCCGCTCCGGGTCTTGGGTAACTCTTGTACTACCAAGATTTGGCGTGGGCGAGCGATGGGTCCGATTTCTTTACCCACATGTGCACGCAACTCTTGCACAAGCTCTTCGCCATTGGCGCCTTCGATACCGCCGCGCAAAATTACGAATGCCACAATTCCTTGGCCGGTCATCTCATCATTAGCTCCCACCACAGCGGCCTCAGCGACCATCACATGTGAGACGAGTGCAGATTCGACTTCGGTAGTGGAGATGCGGTGCCCCGACACATTCATGACGTCATCGACTCGACCGAGCAACCACATAGCGCCATCTTCGTCGAGTTTGGCACCATCGCCAGCAAAGTAAAGCCCTTCATAGCGCGACCAATAGGTCTCTTTGTACCGCTCTGGCTCACCCCAAATACCGCGGAGCATCGACGGCCATGGCTTATCGAGAATGAGATAACCACCGTTGCCGCGTTCCACGGGCACCGCGTTGTCATCAACAACCTTCGCGCTGATTCCGGGTAGCGGGCCCATGGCCGAACCGGGCTTCGTGGCAGTCACTCCCGGGAGCGGTGAAATCATCATGCCGCCAGTTTCGGTCTGCCACCACGTATCGATGATGGGGCACTTGTTCTTACCGATCACTTCGCGGTACCACATCCACGCTTCTGGATTGATGGGTTCACCCACGGAACCGAGAAGCCGAAGTGATGAGAGATCGTGTGAATTGGGAATGTCATCGCCCCACTTCATCCAGGTACGGATCAACGTGGGTGCGGTGTAAAGAATCGTGACACGGTACTTCTCAATGATCTCCCACATGCGGTGCTTGCTCGGAGTATCAGGAGTTCCTTCATACATCACCTGGGTAGCGCAGTTAGCGAGCGGCCCGTAGACCACGTAGGAGTGGCCTGTTACCCAACCGACATCTGCAGTGCACCAGAAGACATCGCTCTCTGGTTTGAGATCAAAGACCATCTTCGCGGTGTAGGCGACCTGGGTGATGTATCCGCCGGTGGTATGCAAAATACCTTTGGGTTTAGCGGTGGTACCAGAGGTGTAAAGAATGAAGAGTGGATGCTCGCTATCGTGCGCTTCTGGAACATGCTCTTTGCTTTGGCGCGAAACAATCTCGTGCCACCAGACATCGCGAGCGCTATCCCAAGCCACATCTTGGCCGGTACGTCGCACGACGAGCACGTTCTTCACGTTATGCGTTCCTTTGAGTGCCTCATCGACTGCAGGCTTGAGCGCAGCAGCGGTGCCTTTGCGGAAACCACCATCGGCGGTAATCACCAAAGAGGCATCTGCATCTTGAATACGTGCAAGAAGTGCATCGGAGGAGAAACCACCAAAGACCACCGAGTGCAGAGCTCCGAGACGAGCACACGCAAGCATCGCAATCGCAGCTTCGGGAATCATTGGCATGTAAATCGCAACGCGATCACCCTTCTTGATGCCGAGTTCGATCAGCGCATTAGTTGCTTGCTTCACGTCGGTGAGCAGTTCGGCGTAAGTAATCGTGCGAGTATCGCCGGGTTCGCCTTCAAAGTGGAATGCCACTCGATTTCCACGACCCGCGGCAACATGGCGATCTAGGCAATTAACGGTGATATTGATTTCACCACCCACGAACCACTTTGCAAACGGCAGGTCCCACTCAAGGATGGTGTGCCAAGGCTTGGCCCAATCAAGCTCGCGTGCTTGGCGCTCCCAAAATGCGAGTCGATCTACCTCCGCTTCCTCGTAGAGAGAGGCCTTTCCGTTTGCGGCATGAGCGAACTCTGCTGGCGGCGGAAAGGAGCGCGATTCGTAGGAGAGACTCGAGAGGGCCTTTTCGTCAGACACGATTACTCCTGTAGTAAGTCTGGATACTTCTCTGGTTACTTCTCTGGGTACTTCTCTAGACACTCTGTACTCGGGTGAGTGGTGTGCTCTTCCAGATTAGTCGCTTCGGTGTGGGCAGTACCAGAGACCCTTCGCGCTGCTCTTCTGATCGCTCTCCTGCTCGCTGGTCTCCTTGCCTCTAGGCTAACGAGGTGTCCATCGCCCACGCCATCGCATCGCTTCCCGGTGTAGCCCCGGTACTCACAGAAGCGATCGCGACCCTCGATCTAGTCCGCGGGCATCGAGTTCACCGTCGACATAAAGGGGAATTTATCTCGGCAACATGGGCGGCGAGCGCCTCGGCGCTCGTTGAGATCTCTAGCTGCTCATCTGCTGCTGCACTGTCGCTCATTGATGCAGCCGCTGATCTGGGCATCACGCGAGAGCCACAACGCGCCTTGGCTGCGCTCCACCTCATCGCTAGCAGCGAAGGCTCAAGCCACGAGCGCGGCCTTCCGCGCCCAGAGATCCCCGCCGATCGCCTGATCGCCTTGAATGAAATACTTGTCTCTGATGGTCCAAGCGTGGTCATCGCAGCTCTCCTGATTGCAGAAGTTGAGAGCATGCCACTCTTCTCGAATTGCAATACTGAAGTGGCCTTAGTTGCAGCGCGCGCTCTCCTTATCGAAAGAGGGATTGATCCAGATGGCATTGCATCTCTTGAACGCGGTGTCGCGCTCCTAGGAATACCCTCTTACCGGCTCGCACTACAAAGCTATGAAGAAGGAACGTCAGCGTCACTCGTGGCTTGGCTCACCTATGTATCAAAAGCGATCGAGGTGGGCGCCCAATCCGCATTCGAAGTCGCAGAGGTCATTACGCAGTAGTAGTACGACTCTTCTTCTTACGTGAACCTGTGGCTAACGCGAGTAGACCAACAATCGCCACCCCTGCGCCGGCTATGACTAACGATTTCTTGGGAACAGCATCAAGTCTGTCTTGAATAGAAACGGGTTGCTTGAAAGTGAGAACCTTCCATCCCTTTTCGATGGCAACTCGACGCAAATCTTTATCTGGATTCACTGCATACGCACGCCCCACGCAAGAAAGCATCGGCACATCCGTCATGGAATCTGAGTAAGCGACGGAATCTGCGAGATCGATGTTGTGTTCGCGAGCGAATTCAATGATGGCATCTGCTTTAGCTTGGCCAAATGCGTAGTACTCAATTTCTCCGGTGTATTTACCCTCTTCAATGCGCATGCGCGTTGCGATAACGGATGTCACTCCGAGGAGTTTGGCTATCGGACGAACCACTTCCTCACCAGAAGAAGAAACGATGACCACTTCGCGGCCAGCGGATTGATGCTCTTCGATCAGATCTAGTGCCTCTTCAAAAATGATTGGTTCGATCAACTTATGGAGGGTCTCGTTTACCACTTCTTTGACTTCATCGATGGGCCAGCCGGCAACCATCTCAGAAAGTTGTGCGCGCAATTTTTCTGTTTTATCTGCATCGGCGCTGGAAAGCGAGAAGAGAAGTTGCGAATAAATACTTTTGAGCAAAGTAGATTTTGACATGAGTCCTGCGCGGGCAAAGGGCGTAGCGAAAGCAAGTACGGATGATCTCGCAATGATGGTTTTATCGAGGTCAAAGAAGGCGCCCTGACGAGATGTGGAGTTGCTTTCGCTGGGTGACATGTAGTGATCGTAGACGGATAACGCCAATGACTTAAGCGGAACGGAAACTTTTACACGTGTCGCGACCTTGTCCACAGTGATTTTACGAGCCGTTCACTTTGACAGTTGCACAGGGAGCATCTCCTTCACTCCACGACGGGTGGAGCAGAGATAGAAATGAGGAGAGATGCAATCTCTTATTCCAGAGAAAGTTCCACAGAAAGTTCTTGCTCGAGCCAAAGGCGATGATGGTTTTCTGCCATTCATCAGTTTCTTGGCGCTGGCTTCACCGGCAGTCTGCACTGTTGGGGGCGCCATATATAAGGTGCTCACGTCGCCCACCGCACTATCCACGATCGATTTCGTTGTCACCAAGCTCTACCACTGGTTCTTTAAGTGAAGAGACTCTGGCTGGCCACTGCCTTCTCACTCGGCGTGCTTGCCCTCGCCGGCGGGGGATTGGCAACTTCCTGGGCGGTGAATTACTCGCAAGCGAGTACCGCGATGCAGGAAGCAAGCGATGCCATGACTCGTCACCAAACCTTCGATACCGTGGCCGCAGATCTCCGCGCCGCCTTCCCGAAGGCGCGTTTGGTGCGGTGCACCGATGGCCAGCTCGATGAGATCCACCTGATTGCCCCCACGCCCTGGCCGCACCTCACTGGCGCCGATTATCGCTTCAAAGCAGTTGCTATTAGGACAAATTGGACAGAATCTAGAGATACCCACCATTGATGTGGTGAAAGTGACCCCGCTGGGGGCTCTGCGCTGTGCGGCGCGGGGTCCCCAGACCCGTAGAATTCGGTAGTTCCCGCGCTGGTCCCTGACCGCGCCTATCCCGACCCTATGGAGGACGTATGTCCAAGACCCACCTCACTGCCGAGGGGGCCGCTATTCAACTCACGGGCATGAACCTGGTCTTCGTCGTAATCGTGTTAGCGGTTTCGCTCGCAGCCCTTGTTGTTGCCTACGGCTTGCGCCAACAGGTGCTTGCTGCAGATGAAGGCACCGAAAGCATGAAGAAGATCGCCGCTGCTATTCAAGAGGGCGCCGCGGCGTACCTCACTCGACAATTTAAGACGCTCTCCGTCTTTGTCGCGCTCGTCTTCTTCCTTCTCTTCGCACTCCCAGGACATGCGGACATCCGCATCGGCCGCTCAATCTTCTTCATTTTGGGTGCGCTCTTCTCTGCATTCGTCGGTTACCATCCAGAAGATGATCCTCGTAACGCGGCAACCATTGCCGACAACGTTGGCGATAACGTCGGCGACTGTGCCGGTATGGCAGCCGATCTCTTCGAGTCTTACGCAGTAACGCTCGTTGCCGCGGTCATCCTCGGTAAGGCTGCGTTTGGCACGATGGGCTTGGTCTTCCCACTTATCGTTCCCGCAATCGGTGTTGTTACTGCTGTGATTGGTATCTTCATCACTCGCCTTCGCTCAACCGATAAGAGTGGAATGCAAGCAATCAACCGCTCATTCTTCATCTCCGCAATCATCAGCGCGGTACTCGTTGCCGTTGCCACCATTGCGTACTTGCCAGGCACCTTCGCAGGCTTTGCGCCAAGTGCACACGTTGAATCAGCGACAAATCCTCGGATGGTTGCCATCATCGCCGTGCTCATTGGTATCGCGCTCGCGGCGGCAATTCAAGTACTTACGGGTTACTTCACCGAGACTGGTCGTCGCCCAGTAAACGACGTTGCTGCTTCATCTCAAACCGGTGCCGCTACCGTAATTCTCGCTGGTATCTCAGTAGGTTTCGAGTCTGCCGTGTACTCAGCACTCCTTATCGCATCTGCCGTTTTCGGCGCATTCTTGCTTGGTAGCGGAAGCATCATCGTTTCGCTCTTCGCAGTTGCCCTTGCAGGTTGCGGATTGCTCACCACGGTCGGCGTCATCGTCGCCATGGATACCTTCGGACCCATCTCTGATAACGCGCAAGGCATTGCAGAAATGTCCGGCGACGTTCACGGCGAAGGCGCCAAGGTTCTCACTTCACTCGATGCAGTCGGTAACACCACGAAGGCAATCACAAAGGGCATCGCAATCGCGACTGCAGTACTTGCAGCTACCGCTCTCTTCGGTTCCTTCACCGCTGCTATCAAGAACGCTGTCATTGATTCAGGTATCGACATCAAGTCGATCGCAGATCAATTGCAATTTAGTGGCATTCTCGATGTGGCAGATCCACGTAACCTCGTGGGTCTCATCATCGGTGCCGCAGTGGTATTCCTCTTCTCCGGTCTAGCTGTCAACGCGGTCTCCCGTGCTGCCGGTGCGGTCGTAGTAGAGGTACGCAATCAGTTCCGTGAACACCCAGGCATCATGTTGGGTACCGAACTTCCAGAGTACGGCCGTGTTGTAGATATCTGCACGAAGGATTCACTTCGTGAGCTTGCAACACCAGGTCTGCTCGCCGTGATGGCACCAATCGCAGTCGGCTTCGGCCTCGGCGTTGGCGCACTCGGCGCATACCTTGCTGGTGCCATTGGCACCGGTACTTTGATGGCAGTCTTCCTCGCCAATTCCGGTGGCGCGTGGGACAACGCTAAGAAGATGGTGGAAGACGGTCACCACGGTGGCAAGGGCTCGGAAGCACACGCTGCAACGATCATTGGTGACACGGTCGGCGATCCTTTCAAGGACACCGCTGGCCCTGCCATCAACCCGTTGATCAAGGTGATGAACTTGGTGGCGCTCCTCGTGACGCCAGCAATCGTCTCCTTCAGTATTGGCGATAGTGCAAGCAGTGGTATTCGTATCGCTATTGCGCTTGTCGCGCTCGCAGTCATCGTGGGTGCGCTGATCAACACCAAGCGCAAGTCCACGCAGATCGGCTAATTGAAAAAGGCCCTGCGCATTAAGAAGAACGAGATCGGGGAGTCGGTTAACGACTCCCCGATCTCTCTTTTTCTTCCCGGATTTACTTCGCGATATGCGATGGAAGGCCTCAAAGTCGAAGAGGTGCTTCCTGGCAAATTCTTACTTTCTGATCAGGGAACGCCACAAGAGCGCGGAAATGATTACGTGCTTGGCGCGAGTAATGCCTCCTTGACTCTCGCCTCTCTCACACCTCGAACGCATTTCAAGCGCGCCCTTGATCTTGGCGCCGGCTCAGGTATTCAATCGCTCTTTCTCTCGACACACGTCGACGAAATTATCGCCACAGATACCAACGCACGTGCGCTCGAACTTGCGCAGAGAAGTGCGCAGATTTCAGATGTGCATTTAGAGTTGCGTCAAGGTTCGTTATACGAGCCAGTAGTGGGCGAAAAATTTGATCTTATTGTGTGTAATCCACCCTTCGTCATTGCACCCGCTGCGCTCTTTGAATATCGAGATGCGGGCATGGATGGAGATTCGGTCAGTCGTGAAATAGTAAGTAAGGCAGCTGATTTCCTAAATGATGATGGATGGTTTATTTCCCTTGCGAATTGGTTAATTAAAGATGATTGGCGCGATCGACTCATCGAATGGATCGCCCCCACTGGTTGTGATGCGTGGGTGGTACAGCGCGAAAGGCTCTCGGCCGAAGAGTATGTAGATCTTTGGCTTGACGATGGCGGAGTTATCGATCGCGCTGCAATCAAGCAAAGATGGATGGAATATCTCTCGCCCTTTGATGGTGTGGGATTTGGTTGGATTGCACTTCATAAACGCGATTCATTCTTTCCGCATCGCTATTTAGAAGAGATCCCGCAGCAACTTGATCTCTTGGAGACCCCACTTGCTCCAGCGCTTCTTGAATACTTCGCCGGGGCCGATTTAGCTCACGATCTGGAGGATGAAGAAATTCTGGAGAAGGTATGGGTGGCCCACCCCGACGTCATCGCTACGGGCCACACATTGGTGCAAACCAGTGGCCTGCGCCGGGCCGTGGCCCTTGATCCCGAGGTGGTGGCGCGCTTCTCGGAGGCGAGCTTTGTGGGCGAAGTGAGCGCCACCTATGAGGGCGGGATTGACGTCATTCGGGAATTGATTCGCCTGGGGCTTTTGCTCCCGGGGTGACTGGTATTGGCGCAGTATCTAAAAAACCCCTCTGACCTGGGCTTTTAGCACCTCAGTTTGACAGAGACCCGCCCCTTACCGTCACACTCTATATATAGGAGCATCCGCAAGTAGGGGTTTCATAGCCCGTACTGAGGAGCTCTTCGCGCTCTTCCACCCCTTCCCTAAGGAGCCCTAAATGACCCGCCTGGTCATCGTCGAATCACCTGCGAAAGCCAAGAAGATTGGCCAATTCCTGGGCTCTGAGTACGTCGTCGAGGCAAGCGTTGGCCATATTCGTGACCTGCCCCAACGCGCCGCCGATATCCCAGCCGCATACAAGGGCATTGCGTGGGCGAAGGAGGGCGTTGATGTTGATAATGGTTTTGAACCTCTCTACGTCGTTGATGGCGATAAGAAGAAAAAAGTAAGCGAACTCAAAGCGCTTCTTAAAGATGCCACCGAACTTCTCCTCGCTACAGACGAAGACCGCGAAGGCGAAGCGATTGCATGGCACTTACTTGAAGTGTTGCAACCTAAAGTCCCTGTACGTCGAATGGTTTTCCACGAAATCACTAAAGAAGCCATTCAAGAAGCCGCGGCAAATACTCGCGAACTAGATCAAAGACTTGTTGATGCACAAGAGACGCGTCGCATACTCGATCGTCTCTACGGTTATCGTCTCTCTCCCGTGTTGTGGAAGAAGGTCATGCCACGTCTCTCGGCCGGCCGGGTGCAATCCGTTGCCACTCGTCTGGTGGTGGAGCGCGAACGCGAACGTATTAAATTCGTGGCTTCCGGTTGGTGGGATATCAACGCGCAGTGCAGCGGTGGCTTTACGGCTCGTATGCTCTCCGTTGATGGCAAGCGCCTTACTGGCGGAAAAGATTTTGGTGATGATGGAAAACTTTCTGCAAAAGCTGCGAACGAGACCCTGCTTCTCGATGAGCAGAGCGCGGCATCTCTTGTGCAGGTGTTGCAAGGAAGTTCGCTGAAGGTACGAAGTGTTGAGGAGTCGGCCCGTGTAGAGCGTCCCAAAGCACCATTCACCACCTCTACGTTGCAACAAGATGCCGGCCGTCGACTTGGTTGGGGCGCACAAATCACCATGCGGGTAGCCCAACGTCTCTACGAAAACGGTTACATCACTTACATGCGTACCGATTCACCGACGCTTTCCACCACCGCTATCAATGCGGCGCGTGCGAGCGCTGCGGCACTTTATGGAGCCGATCATGTTGCCGAAGGTCCACGTCAATACACCGGCAAAGCCAAGAACGCGCAAGAAGCTCACGAAGCGGTACGTCCGGCCGGTGATTCTTTCCGCACCCCTGGAGAGGTCGCGAGCGAACTCTCACGCGATGAGCTCTCTCTTTACGACTTGATTTGGAAGCGCACGGTCGCCTCTCAGATGGCTGATGCTCGCAAACTCCAAGTACGCGTGGATATGGATGCCGATGCATCCGATGGCCGAAAGGTCGATTTCCGCGCTACTGGCACCGTAGTCACCTTCCCTGGTTTCCTCGCGGCGTATGAAGAGGCCAAAGACGATAGCGATGACGACGATGCGCGCCGCCTGCCACCGCTTGCTCAAGGTGACACTATTGCGGTCGACAACTTTGTCGCGGAAGGTCACACGACACAACCACCCTCTCGTTACACCGAGCCCACACTGGTCGCACGCATGGAAGAGCTCGGCATTGGCCGGCCTTCTACGTTCGCCACGATTTTGCAAACCATTCAAGATCGCGGTTATGTGTCAAAGCGTGGTCGTTCACTTGTGCCGACATTCCTGGCATTCGCAGTAGTCGGATTACTCGAGCAACACTTCTCGAAGCTCGTAGATTACGATTTCACAGCATCGATGGAAGAAGATCTCGATCGCATCGCTGAAGGAACTGAAGATCGAGTGCGTTGGCTCACCGGTTTCTACTTTGGTCACGATGGACTTCCAGGATTGAACGCACTCACTGCGGATCTCGGAGCCATCGATGCACGCGATGTAAATACCTTCGAAGTAGGTGAAGGAATTTCACTTCGCGTGGGCCGCTTTGGTAACTATCTAGAAATTGGCGAAGGTGAAACCCGTCGTACGACGAATATCCCACTCGATATGGCACCCGATGAATTAACGCTCGCGATGGCACAAGAACTTTTCAATCGCCCCAGTGGTGAACGAGTGTTGGGTAATGACCCAGAGACGGGTCGAGTCATCATTGCAAAGGATGGGCGTTACGGTCCTTACGTCACTGAAGTACTTCCTGATGACGTTCCAACCAAGGGCGCAAAGGCAGTGAAGGCAAGAACTGCTTCACTCTTCAAAGAGATGAGCCTTGACACGATCACGATTGAAGATGCACTCAAACTCTTCACACTTCCACGTGTTGTCGGTACTGATCCGGCAACTCAAGTAGAGATCACTGCCCAGAACGGGCCATTCGGTCCTTACCTTCGCCGCGGCACCGATTCGCGCACGATCGATTCAGAGGCACAACTCTTCACGATGACACTCGATGAGGCCGTAGCTATTTACGCGCTCCCCAAGTTCCGTGGTCGCGGTGTTGCCAAGCCACCGCTGAAAGAGCTCGGGCAAGACCCTGCCTCGACCCGTGCCGTCGTAGTTAAGGACGGCCGCTTCGGTGCCTATGTCACCGACGGCGAGACAAATGCCACTCTGCGCCGGAATGACCCCATCGAAACCCTCACCCTCGACCGCGCCTTGGAACTCCTGGCGGAGAAGCGAGCCAAGGAGCTAGAAGAGGGCCCCAAGGTCAAAAAACGCGCTCCCCAGCGGTCCGCGAAGAAGGCGCCAGCCAAGAAGGCGGCCGCAAAGAGGGCTCCAGCCAAGAAGGCGGCCGCCAAGAAGGCCGCTGCGAAGAAGCCGGTCACCGTCTAGCCCCTCGGCTAGGCGTGCCCGGTCGGGCTAGGCTTTCGACGTGTCCGAGGTTCTCCCTAATCCCAGCCCGCCTGCTCAAGGCGATCTTCGGGGTGTGCTGGCGATCCCAGCCTTTGCCCGCCTCTGGCGTGCGATGGCTTTTGGAAGCCTCGGCGACTGGCTTGGATTGCTTGCCAGCACTGCCCTCGCCAAGGAACTCTCGGGCGATAACTACGCAAAAGCCAACGTCGCTATTGCCGGTGTCTTTATTGTGCGCCTCTTACCCGCTGTCATAATTGGACCCTTTGCTGGCGTGATCGTTGATCGTTTTGATCGACGACGTCTCATGTACACCTGCGACATTTTGCGCGCCGGCTTATTTATTTCAATTCCACTGGTGCGCGAATACTGGTGGCTCTACACCGCGACTGTGTTGATTGAAGCGATCACCCTTTTCTGGAGTCCCGCCAAAGAAGCGAGCGTGCCGAATATGGTGCCGCGCGATCGCCTAGAAGCAGCAAATCAAGTGAGCATGCTTGCAGCGTATGGAACAGCACCGATTGCCGCAGCGCTCTTCTCGCTCCTTGCGCTTTTCCACTCCGCGCTCTCTCTTCAAATTGGTTCCTTCTCAACAAAGCCTGTCGATCTCGCTCTCTACATCGATGGCTTAAGTTTTGCCTTCAGCGCGTACACCATTTACCGACTCAAAGAGATTCCAAAGAGCAAGGGTGGTCCGGAAGGCGAGAACACCAATATGTTGCGCTCGCTCCTTGATGGATGGAAGTTCGTGGGCTCTACTCCACTCATTCGTGGACTTGTGGTGGGCATGCTCGGTGCATTTGCTGCTGGTGGTGCGGTGGTGGGTCTAGCCAGAACTTTTGTAGGTGATCTTGGCGGTGGAGACGCGGCCTACGGAATGCTCTTTGCTGGTGTCTTCCTGGGATTAGCAGCCGGGATGGGCTGGGGGCCACGTTTACTCTCTGGATTTTCTCGTCGGCGACTCTTTGGATTAGCACTCACCCTCTCTGGCGTCGGCCTCGTGCTGCTCGCTGCCATCCCGAACATTGTGATCGCCTTTATCACCACCCTCTTCCTGGGAATGTGCGCTGGAACTGCCTGGGTGAGTGGCTTCACGATGCTTGGTCTTGAGGTACGCGACGAAGTCCGCGGCCGGACTTTCGCATTCGTGCAAACGCTCATTCGGATCACGCTCGTCCTAGTGCTCGCAGTGGCGCCGGTTATTGCCGCGGCTGTCGGAAAGCACACTTTAAAATTTAACAACACACAGCTGATCTACAACGGTGCAGAGATCACTCTCTTACTGGGTGGAATTTTGGCTTCCCTTGTAGGAATCATTTCATACAAACAAATGGATGATCGCAAAGGTGTCCCGCTCTGGGGCGACATTATGGATGCGCTCCGCGGAGAAATCGGTGTCGTTAATCTCTATGCCAAGAAAGGCATCTTTATTGCCTTCGAAGGCGGCGAGGGTTCTGGAAAATCAACTCAAGCAAAAGAGTTAAAGAGTTGGCTTGAAAGCCAAGGACGCGTGGTGACTCTGAGTCGCGAACCTGGCGGCACTGAAGTGGGTAAGAAGATCCGCCAGGTTCTTCTCGATCCGGCAACGGGGGAGGTGACACCACGTGCAGAAGCACTGCTCTATGCAGCAGATCGCGCCGAGCATGTAGAGAGTGTCATCCGACCGGCTCTCGATCGCAATGAAGTAGTTATTACCGATCGCTACATTGATTCTTCGATTGCCTATCAAGGTGGCGGACGCATCCTGCCAAGTGAGGATGTGCTCCGGTTGTCGAGGTGGGCAACGAGTGGATTGGTTCCTGACATCACGGTGGTGCTCGATATCGATCCTCGCATCGGGCTCTCGCGCTGTGGTGATAAGGATCGCCTCGAAAGTGAACCCATGGAATTCCATGAGCGAGTGCGGCGTACTTTTCTTGAATTGGCTCGCATCGAACCGGAGCGCTATCTCGTTATTGAAGCGAATCAATCACAAACTGAAGTGAAGCGCATTATTCGTAATCGATTTGAAGCGCTCTTGGCCGAACCCGAGAAGCGAGCCGCTAAATAATGTCTGCTCCAGTCTTCGCTGATCTCGTCGGGCAACAAGAAGCGATCGCGATCATTGAGCGTGCGGTACGCGCGGCTCGTGGGATCGATGTTGAGGCGCAGGAATCGGGTGCTATGACGCACGCATGGCTCTTCACTGGCCCACCTGGTTCTGGGAGATCGAATGCCGCACGTGCTTTTGCTGCCGCGCTTCTCTGTTCCGAGCGTGGCTGCGGTGAGTGCGCTACCTGCCGCGAGGTGTATGCGGGCACACACGCCGACGTAGAGTTGATGGAGAGCGAAGGTCTTTCGATTAAGGCCGAACAGATTCGCGAATTGATTGTGCGCGCCGCTTGGGCACCTGCCACCGGGAGTTTTCGCGTTGTCATTATCGAAGATGCAGACAAACTCACGGAGACCGCAGCGAATGCGTTATTAAAAGCGATCGAAGAGCCCGGAAGTTTTACTACTTGGTTTCTCTGTGCCCCGAGTCCGTCAGATGTACTCCCTACCATTCGCTCCCGTTGTCGTTCAGTGCTGTTGCGTACTCCGTCGCATCAAGATGTCGCGTCGGTACTTATTGAACGCGATGGCGTTGATCCCACTATGGCCGCGCATGTGGCTCGAGCGAGTCAGGGACATGTGGGTCGGGCGAAGTGGCTCGCCTTTGACGAAGATGCGCGCAAGTTCCGGCACGACCTGCTCGCGATTCCAGCCCGGATTCGCACGGTAGGGGAGGCGCTCTCCACGGCAGCAGAGTTACATCGAGCGGCGAATGAAGAATCGGTACGAGAGAACGCCGATCGCGATGAACGAGAAATGGCAGAGCTCTCAACTGCGTGGGGCCATGGAGCGACTGGCAAAGGCATGCCTTCGGGGGCTTCGAAAGCGATCAAAGAACTCGAGAAGGCGCAGAAGTCGCGCACCACTGCACGTAATCGGGCTTTCCTTGATATTGCTCTTTTAGATTTAGCTACTTTTTACCGCGATGTGCTTCTTGTGCAGGCCGGTGCTGAGGCACCATTGATCAACGAGGACTTACGTTCCAATGTCACCGATGTGGCGGGGCAGATTCCAGCCGAAGGAGCGTTGAAGCGAGTGGAGGCGATCATGGGCGCGCGTAAGGCTCTCGCCTTCAACGTAGCGCCACTGCTCGCGCTTGAATCGATGATGCTCGCACTTCGACTACCTGCTCGAGGTGAACAGTGAAACCTCAACGCATTCTGCCTATCGCCTTCTTTATGATCGTGGTCGCGCTCTTCTCGGCTTACTTCCTCACGCGTGGAACAACGAATCCCGCCACCGCACCTAGCGGTGAGGCTAAACCCTTCCTTAATCTTCAGGGGTATATGACACAAACTCTCTCGTGGAAGAAGTGTGATACTGGTTTCGAGTGCACCATGGTGCGGGTACCACTTGATTACGCAAATCCGGGCGCTAAAGCAATCACGCTTTCGGTGGTTCGCCATAAGGCAACAGATAAAGCACATCGCATTGGATCGCTCTTAGTAAATCCTGGCGGTCCGGGTGGCTCTGGTGTGGAGTATGCCAAGAGTGCAGAATTTATTGTGACGCCAGAAGTGTTGAGCAGATTCGACATCGTCGGTTTTGATCCCCGCGGTGTGGGCGCATCTACTCCACTTTGGTGTCTCAACGGCGCCGAGACAGATAAGTTCATCGCAGTTGATGGTTCGCCCACGACGCCCGCTCAGGAGCGCGAATTCGTAGATCAAGCCAAATTGCTCGCTCGTCGATGTGTGGAGCGCGCGGGCACTTTGCTGCCATTCATCGGCACTATCGATGCTGCGCGAGATCTCGATGTCTTACGCGCCGTCCTCGGAGATAAGAAACTCAATATGTTGGGCAAGTCTTACGGAACTCTGCTTGGTGCAAATTATGCGCACCTTTTCCCACAGAATGTAGGGCGCTTAGTGCTCGATGGCGCGGTAGATCCGACGGTGTCGCTGCAAGAGATGAATATTGAGCAAGCGAAAGCTTTCGAAGGTGCACTTAATTCATACCTTGATACCTATGCGGCCGATTGTGCATCAACTGGTGAGTGCCCCTTCGGTGTGACGCGCGCCGAAGCGCACGCCACTATCGATGAATTAATTACAACTTCGGATACCACTCCACTTCCGAGTAAATCAAAGAGACCAGTGACGCAATCAGAAGTAATTTTGGGAATTTTGAGTTCGCTCTACGACAGCGATGGCGGTTGGACTTCTCTCACGGCCGCACTTACTACAGCGGTGCAAGGCGATGGCACTGATCTACTTAACTTGGCTGATTACTACGTTGATCGTGGACCCGACGGGAAGTACTTAATTAATTCCAACGAGATTGGCTACGCAGTAAATTGCATGGATAAGAACCAACGCGTCACCATTGAAGAGGTGCGCAAGGAAGCCGTCATACTTATCAAAGCCTCACCGACCTTCGGCGGCTATCTCGCCTGGAGTTCTTTCCCCTGCAATTACTGGCCGGTGCCGTCCAAGCCGATCCCTACTCCGCTGACTGCCATTGGCTCGGCCCCGATTCTGGTCGTGGGAACCACCCGAGACCCGGCGACCCCTATCCAGTGGGCCAGGGGGCTGGCGAGCCAGCTCAAGACCGGCCACCTTTTGGTCTTCGATGGAGATGGCCACACCGCCTACACCCGGGGGAGTTCGTGCGTGGATAACGCCATCGACGCCTATTTCCTGACGGGAACCCTCCCCAAGGCCGGCTTGGTCTGCTCGTAGTCTTCCCGACGGACGGCGGCGAAATCTCCCTCCCAGCGGGCCTCTAGACACGTGGTAATTAGCACCCCTCCGGATAGGGCAGGATTTGGGTGTGCGTTTAGACCATGTCTCTTATGTTGCTGATCACGACCACCTCGTCGACGTCGTTCAGCGAATCGGTTCCAGCCTCGGTGCGGCTTTCCAAGACGGTGGAATTCACCCTCGTTTCGGAACGCGCAACTTCATCCTTCCGCTTCATGGAGGTACTTACCTCGAAGTGGTCTGCCCTCTCGATCACCCTGCTGCCGACAGTGCGGCATTCGGCCAAGCTGTATCGCAGCGCGCTCGCGAAGGCGGCGGATGGCTCACGTGGGTTGTTGCAGTTGATGATATTTCTTCAGTAGAAGCGCGGGTGGGTCGCGAACCTGTGACCGGTCACCGTCGCCGTCCAGATGGTTTTGATTTGGAGTGGAAGCAACTCGGTGTGAAGTCCACGATGGAAGATCCACAACTTCCTTTCTTCGTGCAATGGATCACCGATGCAGCGCATCATCCTTCAAGCGGTGCGAACGGCCATCCAGTTATTGAAAAGTTAGAAATCGCTGGTGATCCTTCAGTCATTTCAGCATGGCTCGGTGAGCCCGATGATCACCCCCTCGATGACATCGAAGTGATTTGGATTGATCCAGCCGATAACGATGGCGAAGCAGGTTTGGTTGCAGTACATCTGCGTACCGAACGCGGCACCATTCGTCTCGACTGATCTTTAGTAAACTTTGACCCGGAGAGTTCATGCTCTCCATGCCGCCTTAGCTCAGGGGTAGAGCAACGCACTCGTAATGCGTAGGTCCGGGGTTCAAATCCCCGAGGCGGCCCCATATTTTCACCGCTCTGACCAGATAAAATAATCTGCAATCTTGTACCAGTTAGTTTCCATCAAAAATTGAAATAGAG
>RGER01000140.1 GCA_009917815.1 Actinomycetota bacterium | reverse complement strand
TTGGTGAGGAAGTCCTTCACGGTCTTCTTGGCAAAGCCGGTGGAATCTGCAGGATCGCCTTGCACATATTCAACGATCTTGTAGCCAGCTGCTTCGAAAAGTTTCTTAGCTTCGGCGCCGCGAATTTGTACTGGTTGGAAAGCGTCGAAGACGATCATGGCAATGTTTCCTGGCTTGCCGATGGCATCCATCATTGCTTGAGCGCTGGCACTTCCTAGGAATCCATTATCGGTAGTGACGTTCACGAGGATTGGATCCTCGGTGCCACCGGTATCGAGACCAAAGACGGGAACGTTAGCGGCCTTTGCAGCGGCCAAACCTTCGCCGAACTCTTTAGGAGTTCCAAAGGCGAGCACGATGGCGTCGACCTTCTGTGAAACTGCGGTGGTGATTTCGCCGTTGACCTTGGCGTTATCGCTCTTGGTATCGGTGACTGAGGTCTTAAAGCCAGCCGCTTCAGCAGCCTTGACGAATTCGTCGATGGCGGTCTTAGCAGCGGGCTGTGCTGAATAATCTGGTGAAATAATTGCGATCGTCTTCGCTGGGGCTGGGGCTGCCGCCTCGGTTGACGAAGTAGATGAGCTACAGGCGGCGAGCGCAAAGAGCGCAGCCACGGTAGCTCCGATGATCCCTAACTTCTTCTGCATCCGTACTCCTCTGTGAAGGTCTGTCCGTAGTAGGTGCTTCTTCCCATCGGAATTGACAGTAAGAGCATGCAGCCACGCCGTCAAGAGAAAACTAGTTTTTTCTTGTGTCGGAGGGGCAACAGCCCTAAGGTAGCGCCATGGCTCAGAGTCCCGCATCCCCATTAATTACCTCCTCCGAAGCGATCGATGGCCACTTCGGCCCCTACGGTGGTCGCTTCGTTCCGGAGGCCTTGATTACCGCCCTCGATGAATTAGAGCGCGTCTATAACGCGGCCAAGGTCGATCCGGCCTTTATCGCCGAATTAGCCGAGTTAAATGCCACGTACATTGGCCGCCCCAGCATCCTCACTGAGGCGCATAATTTTTCGAAAGAGTGCGGCGGGGCTCGCATCCTCTTAAAGCGGGAAGATCTCAACCACACCGGTTCACACAAGATCAATAACGTCATTGGTCAAGCGCTCATCACAAAACGCATGGGTAAGAAGCGCATCATCGCCGAGACGGGTGCGGGACAGCACGGTGTGGCATCGGCCACGGCCGCAGCTCTCATGGGATTTGAATGTGTCGTTTATATGGGTGCGGAAGATATTCGCCGCCAATCCCTCAACGTAGCCCGCATGAAACTTCTCGGTGCTGAAGTGGTTCCAGTTACATCTGGATCACAAACGCTCAAGGATGCACTGAACGAAGCGATGCGAGATTGGGTTACGAATGTAGCTACTACTCATTATCTGCTCGGAACCGTTGCTGGACCTCATCCATTTCCTACTATGGTTCGTGACTTCCATAGCGTGATAGGTATTGAGGCGCGTGAACAAGTTCTCGCACTCACCGGCAAACTTCCCGATGCGGTGCTCGCCTGTGTCGGTGGCGGATCTAACGCCATCGGCATCTTCCATCGATTCATTTCAGATCCCTCAGTACGTCTTATTGGTTTAGAGGCCGGCGGAGATGGGATCGATACTGGCCGTCACGCCTCAAGCATCTCTGGTGGCTCCAATGGTGTGCTTCACGGATCTCGCACTTATGTCTTGCAAGATGAAGATGGACAAACAATCGAGTCGCACTCCATCTCTGCAGGGTTGGATTACCCAGGTGTGGGACCGGAGCATGCGTACCTTAAAGACATGGGTCGCGCGGAATATCGCTCGGTGACGGATGCACAAGCAATGGAAGCATTCTCACTTCTTTCGCGCACCGAAGGAATCATTCCTGCGATCGAAACGGCGCACGCGCTCTACGGCGCTATGGTGCTCGGTCGCGAGCTCGGTCCAGATGCCACCATCTTGATTAACCTTTCTGGACGGGGCGATAAAGATGTGCAGACCGCTGCCGCGTGGTTTGGTATCGAACTCTGATGTCGCGTCTCTCAGAACTCTTCATCCGCACGCGCTCGGCGAACCGTGCTGCGCTCATTGGCTACCTACCTTCAGGCTTTCCCACTCAGGAGATGTCGATCAAGGTAATCAAGGCCATGATCGAAGGCGGCGTGGACGCAGTCGAAATCGGATTCCCCTACAGCGATCCTGTGATGGATGGTCCGATCATTCAAGAAGCTGCCGAGACGGCACGTGCCGCTGGTATCACAATGAAGAAAACCCTCGAGGTTGTACGCGAAGTCGCCACCACCGGCGCACCTACGTTGATGATGACCTACTGGAACCCGATCGATCGTTATGGAGTTAAGCAATACGCCGAAGATTTCCACGCAGCCGGCATGGAAGGCGTGATTACACCAGACCTCACTTTCGAAGAGGCCGACGAATGGCTTGGGCTGACTGACCGACTTGGTCTTCATCCTATTTTCGTGGTGGCGCCTAGCACCGCAGATGAACGACTGAAGCTTGTCGCTTCAAAGTGCTCTGGCTTCATCTATGCAGCAAGCACGATGGGTGTGACTGGTGCACGAACTTCAGTCTCCTCTGCAGCCAGCACGCTGGTAGCACGTTTGCGAGCGATCACTGATACGCCAGTCTGCGTAGGTCTTGGCGTTTCCAATGGCGAACAAGCAGCCGAGGTGGCCAAGTATGCAGACGGTGTGATTGTGGGTTCGGCCTTTGTGAAAGCGGTACTCGCTCATCCCGAAGATCCACTTCCCGGAGTGCGTGCAATTGCCGAAGATCTCGCTCGCGGAGTTCGCAACCGCTAAGCGACTTCCTTGGCTAAGGCTCTTGAAAGTATCGGCACCGCGTCAGCCCAGGTCATTCCAAAGGTTTCTGCGAATACCGTTTCAAAACTCTTTCCCCCAGCAACGTCTTTGTACATCTGCATGATGACGTCTGGGCCCTTAATAGCCGCAAAGATTTCACTCACTAAGAAACCAACGTCATAGAGCCGCCATTGCGGATAAGCCTCCCAAGGCGCCCAGGATGGAGATGTTGAGGGCCCCAGGTACGCGTTAAACCACGCCTCGTTATAGGTCGGGTTGTGGAGCAGCTCTCCGGTGTCACGTCGACGTTCCGCTAAATAGGAATCGTACGAGGAATAATCAAGAGCAGCGGCTTGCGAAAACTCAGCCCCACCTTCTAATAACCAGCGTGGAAGATCCCAATAGTGGTAGCCCGTGTCGCGCATGAGATTTTGTTGAATAGTATGACTGTACTCATGTGCCTCGAGGGTTCCATTGGAATGGTTGGGATCACTCTTCCCCCATGGACTCACCGTGCTCAAAATAATGCCATCGCCAGCCGCATTCACCCAACTGCTCGCACCCCAGCAGGTACTTTCCGTTGGGCAATTATTTTTCGCTGCGCTATCCCCCGCCGCTAAACCTGTTTGAAGGGCGGCATACTGCCCCTGCGCCCAATCAATATCTTGATAGCCGTAATAGATGAGATAGAGATGTGCAACTTGATTGAAACCTGCATAAAGGCGTGATGCCAAATCAATGCCCACTCTTGGATTGGGATTGTCCAATGTTGAGTTGGGACCAATGAGTGTTGTCACTACTCCCACCGTCGTAGTTGAGTTCTCCACCTTCGCTCTGCTCTTCGTCCACGCAGCAAGGGCCACCGCAGAGGTGCTCGCCGCTAAAGCAGCGTCGAGACTCGCAAGTGAAGTAATGGTGACGGGCGTCGGTGTAGGTGACGGTAACGGTGCTGGTGCGGGAGCTGGCGTATATACCGGGATAGGCGCAGGTGCGGGCACTGGTGCCGGCGCAGGAATGGGAATGACCACCGGTGTGGGAGTCGGTG
>RGER01000139.1 GCA_009917815.1 Actinomycetota bacterium | reverse complement strand
CGCGGATTCATTCGATTCTGGCGATGTGAAATTGCAGGGACGTGTTGTCAAGATTTCGCATCCTGCCACTGCGATCGAAAACGGGATCGCGATGATTCCAGAATCACGTAAGGATCAAGGTCTCATTCTCGATCGCCCCATCAGCGAGAATATTGCCCTCCCATATTTAAAGAAATTAAGTCGCGTACTGATGAAGCGCCGCCAGGAGAGTTCCTTGGTCTCTGAGAATTTCCACGCTGCGGGAATCCGCGCGCTCAATTCAGAAATGTCAGTGCGCTCCCTCTCGGGCGGTAACCAGCAGAAGGTACTTTTCGCGCGCTCTCTCGCGGGAGCACCCACGCTCTTTATTGCCGATGAACCCACGCGGGGTGTCGATGTGGGATCTAAGCGCGCTATCTATGAATTGATAGTCGATTTGGCATCGAAAGGGATGGCTGTATTAGTGATCTCATCAGAGCTTGATGAGGTAGTGGGTCTAGCCCATCGAGTCATTGTGATGCAGACCGGCACAATTGTCGCTGAACTAGTAGGGGATCAAATAAGTGAGAGCGCAGTCGTAGCGGCTGCATTCTCCACACAGCAAAGAGAAGGGTTGGCGTCATGACAACTGTAGATACCTCTTCAAAGAGCTCGAATATTAAATCGCTTTTGTCAAAGTACGCGATTGTCTGGGTGACGATTCTGGTCTTTATCTTCCTCTCCGCAAGCACCGATGCTTTTCTCTCCATTGATAACTTAAGAAATATCCTGGACCAACAATCCGTGGTCTTGATTGTGGCGGCATTCACTACGATTGTCTTGATTTCCGGTGGATTCGACGTCAGCCTTGGCGCTATCT
Organism: Actinomycetota bacterium; assembly: GCA_009917815.1. Classification (GTDB taxonomy): domain Bacteria; phylum Actinomycetota; class Actinomycetes; order Nanopelagicales; family Nanopelagicaceae. The sequence goes on along the minus strand of RGER01000139.1, from coordinate 3,014 downwards.
ATATTCTCGCTCCGTTGGTCGCCCTTCGTGTTCAGAACAACATCAATTCTGCCTGGTTGACTCTTCTTGCCGGCGTCTTGGTAGGGCTGATCACAGGCTTGCTTAACGGCATCATCGTGGCTTACGGAAAAATAAATTCCTTCATCGCAACCTTGGCTACTTCCTTTATCTTCTTCGGAATTGCTTATTTGGTCAGTGACGGAACGATTTTGCGCGTTACTGATATAAATATGCGCAAGGTCGCTACCACTCACATTCTTGGGCTCACAAGTGCTACGTGGATCGCCTTCTTAGTCATTGCGATTGCTTGGATTTTGCTTGATCGCACGCGTTTCGGTCGTTATATCTTCAGCGTCGGTGGCAACTTCGAAGCTGCGCGGCTCGCCGGTGTTCGCACCAACCGCGTTGTCGTGGCCGCTTTCGTTTTAGCCGGTGCAGGTGCAGGACTTGCTGGAACACTTAATTCCATCCGCAGCGTTACCGCCCAGGCATCTGATGACTTCAGCATCATCTTTTCAGTCATTGCTGCCGTGGTAGTAGGCGGAACTTCTATCGCAGGTGGATCTGGTGCAATTTGGCGAAGTGTTGTAGGTGTCTTTTTCATCGCGTTTATTGTCAACGGTTTCAACCTCAATGGGGTTGACCCGGTCTACCAACGCATCATTCAAGGCGCAGTCATTTTGACTGCAGTGGGCGCAGACGCTTGGTCCAGGCGAGATAAAAGTTAGGAAGCAGAAGAGAGGGTGCGCCCGATAATGGACTCGCGCTCTTCTTCTGAAAGCCCGCCCCAAATTCCGTAAGGCTCACGAACAGCAAGCGCATGAGCGCGGCATTGGGCGAGCACGGGGCAGGTGTTACAGACGGCCTTGGCGGCCATCTCGCGATTACGACGGCGGGGTCCGCGCTCGCCTTCCGGATGGAAGAACATCTCGGTCGGGAGATCTCGGCAGAGGCCTTGCATCTGCCAATCCCAGCGGTCCGCTACTGGCCCAGGGAGCCTGGATACCTCAGTCATTTTCACTCCTTCATCTCTTCTTGGCTCACCCTACAATCGCGTCATAAGTTATTCAAGCCATATCTTCTTCAACACGCCGGATTTCGAGTCGCGTTTCCGAGAGTTGAGCGCGAGAATGCTCCTACTCCGGACAAATCGAGCGTAAAAAGGGGGCGATGGTGAGCCAATTCACGGTGGCTGCAGTCGCTCGGCGCCTAGGAATTGCCCCCGCCACGCTCCGCACCTGGGACCGCCGCTATGGCTTAGGGCCGGGGGAGCACTCCGCAGGCGCCCACCGGAGGTATTCGGAGGAAGACTTCTCCCGCCTCCAAGTGATGCGCCGACTCATTGCTGCGGGGATCTCGCCAGGCGATGCAGCACAGCGAGCTCTGCTGGCTGACCCGCTGCCGCTAGATGGCGCCGATACTGCTGGCGAGGAGCCATCTGATCGGTCTGCTGAGTCACTAGGACCGCTCTTAGTGGCCTTACACGCACTTGATATGAGTTACATTCGCCAGACTCTGCTCACTGAATTGAAGCGGTACGGCGTGATTGCTACATGGCACCACTCCATCGCACCACTCCTTCGCGAAATTGGCGAGGAGTGGCAAGGACGAGATGACGCAATCGTGATGGAACACTCTCTCTCCGCAGTGCTGATGGAGTTGTTGGGTGAGTTGGCGCAAGTAGAAAAGCCCATCAATAATCGACCCATCGTCTTGTCAGCAGCGCCTGAGGAATTACACGTTCTTCCACTTTATGCACTTGCTGCAGCGCTTGCAGAGAAGTCAGTAGCCACTCACTTATTAGGCGCAAGAACGCCCTCGCGTGCGCTCGCTGCAGTGATGGCAAAGAATGGGCCGCTCGCGGTTTTTATCTGGTCGCAGAGTCACGAGAGCGCGCGTCTACTCGATTTCTCGTGCTTCCCATCGATGAGACCGGCGCCAAGGATTGTCACTGGCGGTCCAGGTTTTGCCGAGATCGCGCACCCCGCGGGAAGCACCCATGCACGCTCCTTAGAGGAGGCGCTGAGTCTGATTAGTGGTCCTCTCGGCCTCTAAAGCGGGCTGCGGCGGGGAGTCAATTCCCCAGTAGGCTTGCTCTATATCAGTGGCCCAGTTGAGGTGGGGAGGGCGAGGGTGAACGAAGACGAGAAAGTCGTGGGCCTTGGCCTCACTTTTGACGACGTACTTCTGCTTCCAGATGCCAGCGATGTAGTGCCGAGCGAAGTAGAGACCACCACGCGCTTCACAAACTCCATCACGTTACGAATTCCCCTTGTCTCATCGGCCATGGATACCGTCACGGAATCTCGTATGGCGATTGCAATGGCTCGCCAAGGGGGCCTCGGAATTATTCATCGCAATCTTTCCATCGAAGATCAGTGCAGCCATGTCGATCTCGTCAAGCGCAGCGAAGCGGGAATGATCACGCAGCCGGTGACCATCTCGCCAGATGCCACTCTCGCTGAGATGGATTCACTCTGCGGACGCTTCCGCATTTCCGGTTTGCCCGTTGTGCAAGGAGATGGCGAGCTGATCGGAATTGTGACTAATCGCGATCTACGCTTCGAAACAGATTTTTCAAAGCCGGTGAGTTCAGTAATGACGCGCATGCCCCTCGTTGTCGGTCACGTCGGCATCAGTTCAGAGGATGCGATGGCGCTTCTACGTGATAACAAAATTGAAAAGCTTCCGCTCATTGACGAGCGTGGGCGGCTCAAGGGTCTGATCACCGTGAAAGATTTCACCAAAGCCGATAAGTACCCGCTCTCCACGAAAGATGATGCGGGTCGTTTGCGCGTAGGCGCTGCGGTCGGCGTGGGAGAAGATGGTTTCAAGCGCGCAATGGCACTCATAGAAGCCGGAGTCGATGTTCTCGTCGTCGATACTGCGCACGGGCATCAGATGGCGGTGCTCGATGCCATCAAACGGATCAAGTCGAACTCGAGTATCGAAGTAGTCGGCGGCAACGTAGCTACTCGCCGCGGTGCACAGGCTCTCATCGCTGCCGGTGTCGA
>RGER01000138.1 GCA_009917815.1 Actinomycetota bacterium | reverse complement strand
TACCTGTCCAACCAGTAATAGTTAATGTTTTTGAAGCAGTCCAACTAACTCCATTACTAGAAGCAAAATAAACGGAATGATTACCTGTGCCTAAGGCAATTGTTGTATTGTCAGATATAGATTTCATAGTATGTGGTACAAATATTGATGAATTCATATCTCTTTATAAAAGCTAAATACTTTATCCAAAGATAATCATAATTATTTTCAACAGATGCCAATACCTCGACGCTCTCGCCCACATGTTCGATCCAGGGTGCACGGATGAAAACCGCACGTAGTGGTTCACTCCCCCACGCAGGCACCGCAAGATCTGTCTCGAAAGAATCCACTTGACGACCGAAGGCATTGCGTCGAACGGTGACGTCTAATCCGCCAAGGTTTTCTTGCCCGGCGGCCGCGTCAAGAATCTTGTTGGCGAGGAGGATCATTCCTGCGCATGATCCATATGTGGGCATTCCCTCAAGCACGCGTTCTCGTAATGGTTCTAAGAGATCAAATGCCCGCATCAACTTCCACATGGCGGTTGATTCCCCACCAGGAAGAATTAACGCATCAACACTGGTGAGTTCCCCCACGCGGCGAACCGCTATCCCTTCGCCACCTGCTGCATCAATTGCCATGAGATGCTCACGAACATCACCCTGTAGTGCGAGAACTCCTACGACCGTGCTCAGGAGCTACCAACCACGCTCAGCTAGACGGTGAGGTTGTGGAATATCGGCGACGCTAATACCTACCATCGCCTCGCCCAACCCGCGCGACACCTTGGCGATGACGTCTGGATCATCGTAAAAAGTTGTTGCCTTAACAACTGCAGCAGCGCGTTCGGCTGGGTTGCCTGATTTGAAAATGCCCGAACCAACAAAGACGCCATCAGCACCGAGTTGCATCATCATCGCAGCATCTGCAGGAGTTGCGATGCCACCTGCAGTGAAGAGCACGACGGGCAATTTGCCGGTACGCGCGATCTCGCTCACCAATTCGTAGGGAGCTTGTAATTCTTTCGCTGCCACATAGAGCTCTTCTTCACGAAGTGATGAGAGGCGGCGAATCTCCCCACCAATCTTCCTCATATGCGTCGTTGCATTGGATACATCGCCAGTGCCGGCCTCACCTTTAGAGCGGATCATGGCAGCGCCTTCGTTGATGCGACGAAGGGCCTCTCCAAGATTGGTGGCGCCACAGACGAAGGGAACGGTGAAACCCCATTTGTCGATGTGGTGTTCGTAATCTGCGGGAGTAAGAACTTCCGATTCATCGATGTAGTCCACGCCGAGTGATTGCAAAATTTGCGCTTCGACGAAGTGACCAATGCGAGCCTTTGCCATCACTGGAATCGACACTGCCGCGATGATCGAATCGATCATGTCAGGGTCTGAGGCGCGTGAGACGCCGCCTTGCGCCCGAATATCTGCGGGCACTCGCTCTAACGCCATGACAGCTACGGCGCCGGCGTCTTCGGCAATCTTGGCCTGCTCAGCATTAATGACGTCCATAATGACGCCACCTTTGAGCATTTCAGCCATGCCGCGCTTTACGCGTGCGGTACCGGTCGTATTCTCAGCCATCGCTACTCCTCAGATCGGAGAGAGTGCCTCTCCCTTCCTAGGATTCTACTTCCTCTTTGATGGGCTTGGCGCGGCGGATTGAGGCGTGGAACTCGGCTCGAGAGCGGGGGCAGGAGTGCGATCAGGGAGCAGATGCGGGCTCTTGGTCCGATCCGCCAGCCAAATCCAGACCTGCCCAGGCGCAAAGAGCATCTCTTTGCCATCCGGGAGGGAGAACGTGGTCCCCGAAGCCATGTCCGGGCGGTTCCACGTCGTTTTAAATACGCGCCCATCTCGGAGCACAAGGGCATCGCCGGTCCCTACTGTTTCTGACTGAGGTGTATTTCCACCAAATTTATCGCCGTACACACTTGGGTGAATATCAACCAACTGCACTACCAAAGTGGTAGGCCCTAGTTGTGCGCCGAGCGAGTCAAAATCTGCATCACCATCATGTGAGAGCAACCAACGTTTCTCCGTGTGAGACCACGTTGCTAGATACCAACTTGCTGGCCAATGCATCTCAACACTGGTGAGTGTCTCGCCCCCTGCCGGTAGCGAACCAAAGTGCCACCCGACGCTGCGCGCAGTAACCACACCCTCTGCTTTAGCGAGCAGCGCGATGGGATCAAGGATGAGATTCGTCGGTGCGTTGCGTGTTTGGTCGCGATAGTAAATCTTAGGAGACTCACGCTGCGCACCGAGGTTGACCACATTTGCATCAGCAATGACAGGGAGGAGTTTTCGCTGCGCCCCCGAATACGCAAAAGCAACGCGTCCGTACGAAGCGAGGATGTCGATATCGCTTATCCGGGCGCTACGTACCGGGCCGATTTGCGTGGGTATTTCGCTCGAGAAGATGGCGGCGAGCCTGGTCAGGCCGCCTTCTACCTGTTCCACATAGACCACATCTGCGGAGGCTAAACCGATTTGTGGATGTGCCGGTTCGGTGTCATCAATCTTTACCGCTAGCACTGCGGAGGGAGCTGCCTCGCGACCACTCAGCGGATGCACCAATGGTTTTGGTGAGGAAGTTGATCCCGCATCCTTCGTCGAGGATAAATCGCTTTGCGCACCACATGCACCGAGCGCGAGCAGGAGCACCGATACTGCAATCCTATTCGCTCGCATGCGTGAACTCTCCCTCGAAGTACTGTGGAGATGGCGCGTGCCCGGCCAACCGGAAGATCTTGACTAAAGTTTTCTCTCGAACCGCATGTACGGAACGAACAGCGTCGGCATGCAGCGCATGGGCTAGTGATGCACGCTCTTGAGCGCCACGAATTAATTCACGTACCTTCTCGTCTGCCTCTACGTAAATAGAAGCCAAATCATCACTTAACTCGCGCTCGAAGCGCTCTCGCAAATCTCCAGACGCCTCTCGCGCATCATGTGCAGCACCGGCCAGAAGGAGTGATGAGGCTGGGTCTAGATAGCCCGAGTTTGAAATTTCAAGTGCTACTCCCACTCGACGGTGCAGAGCAGCATCCAGGTTTGCCCAGGACGTTTCGACACGATGATGAAGTCGATCTAGCCGCGCTGCCGTGAAGGAGAGGTACCAACCCAGGAGGGCCAAAAAGAAGAAGAGGCCTACTATCCCTATATTCATTCGCCCCTCCGTCTACGGATCGTAGATTCACTTACTCGCTGCCCGCTAGCTGTAATCATTTCGTAGATCGCCAAAATCTTCGGGACGATTTCGTCCCAGTCGAAGATAGGCGCCCGTGCCAAACCCACAGCCCGGTAATGATCACGTAAGGCATCATTGTTCATCATCTTATGAATTTTGACGGCGAGGTCGGCGACATTCTCATTTTCGAAATATTCGGCGGCATCGCTCAAGACGTCTACAAACGGCGGCAAATCGCTCGCCAGAATGGCCGCGCCACTGGCCATCGCTTCAGCAATGATGATGCCAAAGGATTCGCCTCCAGTGTTGGGCGCTACATAGAGCGAGACGGACTTAAGGAAATCCGCCTTGTGAGAATCCGAAACCTCACCGAGAAAATGGAACTGTTTCGCTATTTCATCGCCATAAGTCTTCTTGATTTTTGAAATTGCGTCTTGCGAGTCTCCTCGACCTGCGACGAGAACGCGCACATCGGAGAGATCACCTTGTGAGCGCAGCGCCGCGAATGCTTCTACTAGTAGATCAAAACCCTTCCGCGCATCCTCGAATCGACCAAGAAAGCCGATAGTTCTATGGCTCCACTCCAGATTTACAGTTGCGTCTGCAAAGGGTGCGGTATCCACCCCATTAGGTATCACAACCGCATCTCCCCCGAGATGCTCTACAAGAGATGAATGCGCTGCCGAGCTGACTGCAATGCGGGCGCTTAATTTGTCCATT
>RGER01000137.1 GCA_009917815.1 Actinomycetota bacterium | reverse complement strand
GCAAGAGCGTGCAGGTATCGCTGTTGCTGTATCTGTGCGTAAGGCACTTGCGGGTGAACTTGTTCCTGACGCGGTGAACGTCAAAGGTGGAGTCATCCACAAGGATCTGCGCCCCGCCCTGCCCCTGGCAGAGACGCTTGGTCAATTAATTTCCGGGCTCGCTGTCGGTGCTATTTCGGATATTGAAGTCGAAGTCTGTGGCGAACTGGCGGAACTCGATTGCGATATTTTGGCGACCAGCGCCATTAAGGGATTGCTCATGCATGCAGTGGGTGATGGCGTCTCTTATGTAAACGCCCCACTTCTTGCAAAAGAACGCGGTCTTACGGCTTCGGTTTCAAAAAATATAGTCAGCGAGTTGCACCGTAATGTCATTACGTTGACGGCCACTGCCACCAATGGTGAACGCATTACTGTGAGCGGGACTTTGATTGGGCTCAAGCGCATTACCAAATTGATCTCCATCAATGATCTCTCGATCGACGTTGAGCCGACGAATCACATGCTCTTTGTGAGCTATGCAGATCGTCCTGGCGTCGTCGGTGCTGTCGGGGCGCTATTAGGAAATGCCGGAATCAATATTGCTGGCATGCAAGTAGCGCGCGTACGACCAGGTGGAGACGCACTCATGATCCTCACGGTTGATGAGCCGATTGATCAAGAAGTCGTTGACGATGTAGCAAGCAGTGTTCAAGCTCGTTCCGCCCATTTTGTGGCTCTGGTGTAAGGGGTTTCTATGTCAAAGACGATCAAACTTGCTGTCATCGGCGGCGACGGAATCGGACCGGAGGTAGTTGCGCAAGGTTTACGAGTGCTCCATGCAATGGGTAAGAAGTACGGCGTCGATTTTGCAGAGACTCAGTACGATCTTGGTGCTAAACGTTGGCATGAAACCGGTGAGACTCTCACCGAAGATGTGCTGGCCCAATTAGCGAAGGAAGATGTCATTCTCCTTGGTGCGGTGGGCGACCCCTCGGTTCCCAGCGGAATATTGGAGCGCGGCCTTCTACTTAAACTTCGCTTTGCCTTCGATCAGTACGTCAACCTTCGCCCCGGTCGTCTCTTTCCCGGAGTGGAGTCACCCATCGCTGGTGTGAAGGAACTTGACTTTGTAGTTGTACGTGAAGGAACTGAAGGTCCATACGTAGGTGCCGGTGGTTTCTTGGCTCAAGGAACACCTTACGAAGTAGCGACCGAGGAGAGTCTCAATACTCGGCGGGGTGCAGAACGTGTCATTCGTGATGCATTTGAGCGCGCCACACGTCGCACGCGAAAACACGTCACTCTCGTTCATAAGAACAATGTGCTTGTGCACTCCGGCTCGCTTTGGACGCGCACTTTTAACGAAGTTGCCAAGGATTACCCTGGCATCACCACGGATTACCTCCATGTCGATGCCGCTTCCATGTTCTTTGTCACCAATCCTGATCGATTCGATGTAGTCGTTACCGACAATCTCTTCGGCGATATATTGACTGACATCGCGGCGGCCATTTGTGGTGGTATTGGCATAGCGGCGAGCGGAAACATCAACCCTACGGGAGCCTTTCCCTCAATGTTTGAGCCAGTCCATGGAAGTGCACCAGATATCGCGGGTAAAGCACTTGCTAACCCGACTGCCACCATCCTTTCGGTCGCAATGCTCTGCGATCACCTTGGGCTCCATGAGGCCGCTATTGCTATCAATGAGGCGGTAGCGCAAGATCTTCTCTCATCAGGTAAGAAGCAACGGAGCACGAGCGAGGTTGGCGATGCCATCCTTTCGCTCCTGGGATAGGAGTTCTGATGTCGATCACCATCACCAAGAATCCGAATCCACTCTCTGCGGAGAAGCGGGCTGAACAGTTGGTCGAGCCTGGCTTCGGTCGCTACTTCACTGATCACATGGTGACCGCCGAGTGGAGTGCAGAGAGCGGCTGGGGCGAACTTGCCCTCGTTCCTTACGGCCCACTCTCGCTCGACCCTGCATCCATGGTGCTCCATTACGGACAGGAGATATTCGAGGGCTTAAAGGCGTATCGCCAACCCGATGATTCGATTGCACTCTTCCGCCCGGAAGCTAACGCAGCACGATTCGCTCGCAGCGCCGCCAGAATGGCTTTGCCGGAGTTGCCTACTGAAATGTTTTTGGAATCTATCGATGCACTTGTGAAGGCAGACCAAGAGTGGGTGCCCAAGAATGACGGCGAGAGTCTCTATCTTCGGCCGATGATGATCGCTACTGAAGTTGGCCTCGGCGTTCGTCCCACCAATAAGGCGCTCTATCTTCTTTTGGCATCACCGGCAGGTGCTTATTTCAAAGGTGGAGTAAAAGCTGTCACGGTATGGATTTCTACTGAGTATGTCCGCGCTGCCCCCGGCGGCACTGGAGAGGCTAAGTGCGGCGGAAACTACGCAGCTTCTCTCGTGGCGCAAGCCGAAGCCGCGGCGAAAGGCTGCGATCAAGTCGTGTGGCTCGATGCCATCGAGCGCTCTTATGTAGAAGAGATGGGCGGCATGAATCTCTACTTTGTGATGGGCAAAGGAAAGAAAGCTCGCATCCTCACTCCTAAGTTAACTGGCACCTTGTTACCAGGAATTACGCGAGATTCCTTGCTTACCGTGGCTGCCGAGCTGGGTTATAAAGTCGAAGAAGGCAGCATCACAGTGAAGGAGTGGCGCAAGGGCGTTGAGAGCGGAGAGATCACCGAAGTCTTTGCTTGCGGCACTGCTGCAGTCATTACGCCTGTGGGCCATGTCAAGAGTGCAAAGCATGAGTGGTCCCATAACAAGGGCGAAAGTGGCCCCATCACACTCGAATTGCGGGATGCACTCTTAGGGCTTCAGCATGGCCTTAGGCCAGATACTCAGGGTTGGATGCGCAAAATAAATGTCTAAGATTCCCCAAGGAGACTCCTTCCACATCTATGACACCACCTTGCGAGATGGTGCGCAGCAGGAGGGTTTGAATCTTTCAGTCCACGACAAGTTGGCGATCGCTCGTCACCTTGATGATTTGGGCGTGGGTTTTATCGAAGGCGGATGGCCAGGGGCAAATCCACGCGATACCGAATTCTTTAAGCGTGCCGTTGCGGAGATTGATTTTAAGACCGCGCAACTTGCCGCTTTCGGCGCAACTCGACGCCCCAACGTGAAGGCTGCTGATGATGCATTAGTTGCCGCACTTCGAGAATCAGGCGCGGGCGTAGTTACTTTGGTGGCGAAGTCGCACGATCGTCACGTAGATTTGGCCTTGAAGACTTCGCTTGATGAAAACCTAGAAATGATTCGAGACACCATCACGCACTTGCGTGGTGAAGGACAACGAGTCTTCCTTGATGCGGAACACTTTTTCGACGGTTATCGATCAAATCGAGCCTATGCTTTAGAAGTAGTGCGTGTATCAGCAGAATCCGGTGCCGATGTGATCGCCCTCTGCGATACCAACGGCGGAATGCTCCCCGACGAACTCTCCGATGTCGTGCATGATGTACTCACGCACACTGGTGCGCGCCTAGGGATCCATTGTCACAACGACACTGGTTGCGCCATTGCAAATTCTCTCGCCGCGGTGAAAGCCGGTGCGACTCATGTGCAGGGAACCCTGAACGGATATGGAGAGCGCACTGGTAACGCCGATCTGGTCTCCATTATCGCTAATTTAGAATTAAAGAAGTCACAGAAGGTGTTACCAGAGGGAGCGCTTCGCGAATCATTCCGAATCGCGCATGCTGTTGCTGAGGTTACTAATGTGACGCCGAGTGCGCGGCAACCTTATGTCGGTCTTTCAGCATTCGCTCATAAGGCCGGTCTTCATGCCTCTGCCATCAAGGTTGACCCTGCGCTCTATCAGCATGAGGAGCCAAGCGATGTCGGCAACGATATGCGAATGCTCGTCTCGGATATGGCTGGTAAGGCATCGATCGAATTGAAGAGTGCTGAGCTCGGCGTT
>RGER01000136.1 GCA_009917815.1 Actinomycetota bacterium | reverse complement strand
CTAAGAGGCATCACATTTCTGCGCAATTAGTGCGCGAGATAACGCATCCCTATTTTCTGCAACGAATCTCCGTAGACCTGGCGCGGCTTGCGTATGATCTGCCAGCCATTTCTCGCACTGAGCCAGGGTGGCGTTGGTAGTTTCATAAATTGGGAATGTGAGGTTCACAATGGTTGAGGATATTTCGTAGGTGACCCGTCCCCAGATCTCTTCAAGGATTGAAAAGTACTCATCAACGTAGGGAGCGAGGAGTTCTCTCTGTGCAGGGCGGCGAAATCCAGCGATGAGTGCGTCATTCGTGTGATTTGCTTCGGCTCCGCTGATGATGCGATCCCAGACTGCGCGTTTTGAATATGCATCGGGCCTTGCGGCAAGTGCGAAGGTTGCAGACCGGTGGCCATCTGCGGTGTTATCGCGTGCTAATTCTCTTTCGATCTGCGACTCGGAGTAGAGATTAACTGACGCCAAACATCCCACGATGAGCCAGCGAAGATCTGTATCGATCGCAAGACCTTCAATCGAACCATCGAGCATCGCTCTCAATTGCTGATGGTGAAGGCTGGAAGGTGAATTCGCAGCCGCATTTGCGAACGCCCGGGCGAAGGAGAGTTGCTCTCCACTCCCAGGCGCGGCAGCTGACATGAGTTCGTGCAACCCATGAGCCAGAGTGATGCGCAAGTCGTCTCGATTACTGGGAGCGGCGTAGAGCTCTACCGCAGTTGAGAGGTGAGTGGTGACAGTGCGGGCTACAAGTACCAAGGAACTATCGCCCCGCAGCGCCTGCAGACCCATTGCTACAAAATCAGTAGCTGCCAATTCCCCATCTCGAATCATGTCCCATGCGGCCGCCCAAGCAAGCGATTGCGTCAGGGGATCGCCGAATTGATCAATATGGGCAGTAAGCGCTTTCAAAGATTGGGCGTCGAAACGAATCTTGGCGTAGGAGTAGTCGAGGTCGTTGATTAAAAGTACATCTGCCTTCTTGAGCCCCGTGAGCGCCGTAACAACAGTTTCTGATCCAAGTACGTCAAGTTCATGGCTACTGCGGCGAACGAGGGCGCTTCCGTGGATGTCGTAGAGGCCAACTGCTAGTCGATGTGGGCGAATCTCACGTGAATCTTCGGGCATCGTAGGTGCGTTCTGCTCAATGGTGACGTTCGCATATGTCTCGCCATCAAGGGTGATGTGAGGGCGAAGAGTATTTACTCCGGCAGTTTTTAGCCAGGTCTCTACCCAAGGGCCGAGAGTTCTTCCGCTTGTCGCCTCTAGTTCGACTAAGAGATCGTTGAGTGTGGTGTTCTTCCACGCGTGTTTAGCAAAGTAGACCTTGAGTGCAGCAACAAAGTTCTCTTCTCCAATGTAGACCACGAGTTGGCGTAAAACTGAAGCGCCTTTTGCGTAAGAAATTCCATCGAAGTTCGATCGCACTGCTTCCATATCCGGCATGTCGGTGGCGACGGGATGAGTAGAGGAGAGTTGATCTTGACGATAAGCCCAGTTCTTGCGCTCCGTATTGAAAGCAGCCCAAGAGTTGCTGAAGCGCGTTGCCTTGGCGAGCGCAGTGTATGAGGCCCACTCGGCGAATGATTCGTTGAGCCAGAGGTCGTCCCACCAGCGCATCGTGACAAGATCGCCGAACCACATGTGGGCCATCTCGTGCAAGATCGTGTTGGCTCGCCAGTTGTACTCTTCTTCCGCAGCTTTGCTCCGGAAGACGAAGGAGTCTTCATTGAAAGTAACGCAACCAGCATTCTCCATCGCGCCTGCGTTAAATTCTGCAACAGCAATCTGATCGTACTTTGCAAAGGGGTAGGCCAAGCCGAACTCTTCTTCAAAGAACGCAAAACCGCGTTTAGTGAGGTCGAAGAGCTCTTCCGCGTCGAGGAAGGTCGAGAGCGATTTCCGACAGTAGAGACCAAGGGGCACTTCACCGTGTGCACTTGAGTAAGTATCGTGTACGTGAGTGTAGGGACCGGCAACGAGCGCGGTGATGTAAGTCGAGACTCGTGGCGTGGTGGTGAACTTCCAGAGATTCTTACCCTCGCCAAGATCGGTGCGCTCGGCAACTGGATTATTTGAGATGAGTTCCCAGTGTGCGGGAGCAGTGGCCGTAAGAGTGAATGTCGCCTTGAGGTCTGGTTGATCGAAACACGCATACATTCGACGGGCATCTGCCGTTTCGAACTGCGTGTAGAGGTAGACCTCATCGTCTGCTGGGTCGGTGAAGCGATGAAGTCCTTCGCCAGTATTCATAAATCGGGCATCTACTTCGACTACCAAGGTGTTCGCGGCGGCTAAGTTATCCAGGAAGAGGGATTCTCCGTCGAACTTACTCTCGTCGATTACTGCACCATTGAGTTCGGCTTTGATGATTTTCTCAGCCACAAGGTCAATAAAGGTTGCGGCCCCAGGCGTGGTGCAGGTAAAGACCACAGTGGTCTTTGCATAAAAGGTCTCGGGCGAAGTGGTGAGATCGAGCACGACATCGTATGACTCGATGGAGAGGAGTGAGGCACGTACGGCAGCTTCAGCACGAGTGAGATTAATTCCAGGCATGACGATTATCCAACCAGAGTTGGTGGTGCAGAGCGAACGGTGACGCGTTTAGCGCCGGTATGTTCTTTTTGCGCTGGTAAATGCGGTGAATTGACTCGATTGCGTCATGGTCGTGTTGATTTCGACGCTGAGAGTCCCATCTGCATTTACTTGAAGGGCAACCACACCCAATGGCATACCGGCCCCCAACGTGTATCCGACTGCATAAGGGGCGCTACTACCTGAGGTGCGGGCAGGTGAGCCGGCCGGCTCCACTTGAGTGAATTGCGTTAGTTGATAGCTAACTAATCCGGATGCAACGGTGAGTTTGTCGGGAGTGGGTTTCCCACTTTCGATGTTCATCATCACCTGCTTGGCATCTCCCGCAGCGTTCATCCACCAGCCGGTTGAGAAAATCCACTTTGAACCATCGACTTCGTGGGGCGCAATTGCGAGGTGATTCCATGAGTATTCACTCTTACCCTGAGGTGGACCGCCAGGAAGCTCGGTGTTGGCTGTCGCATATTCACTTACGAAGTGCCCGTTGTATCCGATGGTTCCGTCGATAAACCAGTTACCTGATGCTGCGCCGCGCACGTCGTAATCAATCTTTCCAAAACGTGGAGAAGTTGTCTTTTGCATATTTGCTTCGATAGCAGTGCGTAATTCAGGGGTGAAGAAGGGGAGTGGATCGGCGGTGAAGGGCTTCCATGCTTCACCATTTACGTAGGCGTAGGGGTTCTCAAAACCACTCAACCATTGCGTACCATCCCAGACGTTGAAGTCGATCATGTTGTCGCGTTGGCGGCCAAATTCCTCGCCGGCCTTGACGGGAATGCTGAGCGATTTAGAGGCATTGTTTGCCTTCAGTTCTTCTGCATAGGGCGCGAGAACGCCGGAGAGGCGATTGAGCACCATATACACAGTGCTGACGTTGCAGCCATGTTCGATGGTTACTCGTATCGACGTGGGGATGCCCAAGTTTTGTACGCTCGTGATGGTGCCGGCAGCTGGTGATGAGACTGGAATGTAATCCGCCTCAGTGCGCGTTGCCTCAGTTTTGCTGAGTGAACTCACTCCAAGGTAACCATGGTCGATCGGCGTGACGTGTCCGCCGATCATCATTCCGTAGGGGATAGACGCCACCATCTGCGCGATGGGAACAACCGGGCTAGTGAACTTAATGGTGGAAGGAGCGCAGGTAGGTTCACTTGTTTGCCCTTGTTGCTGCGCCAAAGTGGGATACCACGAAGGGCGGGACTTGTACCCTCCTGCAGGGGTAGGGGGAATATCCGTCGGTAGTGCGTATTTCACGACGTTGTTCTTGCAGACTGAAAGCATGCCGCCGGTATAACCGAAGACTCCGTTAGTAGAGCAACTCATGCCGATACGTTTCATATAAAGGAATTGAGTGTCAGAGGGCAT
>RGER01000135.1 GCA_009917815.1 Actinomycetota bacterium | reverse complement strand
GGTACCGGGCGGTGTGTAGGTGCGAGCGTTGACCATCAGGTTAGAGAGTGCTTGATTAAATCGACGCGAATCTGCGTTGACGAGTACGTCGCCGGAAGGCATATCTGACGTAATGACATGTTGCGGAGATGAAACCTTGGCCGCTTCTACTACTTCATCAACGACCGAACGTAAATCGACCGTCTCCAATTCTAGATCTCGCTGTTGATCAAGACGAGCCAACATAAGGAGATCTTCCACGAGAGCGCTCATTCGAATCGATTCACGTTCGATTCTCCTTATTGCGTCGGTGGTAGCAAATTCACCTTGAATCGCACCTTGCCGATGCAGCTCAGCAAATCCACGAACAGTGGTGAGTGGTGTGCGAAGTTCATGACTCGCGTCAGCAACAAATCGACGTAGACGATCTTCGCTTGCGGTCTTTACATCAAAGGACTCCTCGATGCGCGAAAGCATTTGATTGAGTGCGGCATTGAGACGACCCACTTCTGTACTCTCGCTCTCATCAGGCAGACGCGCGGAGAGATCACCACTAGCAATCGCAGCTGCCGTTTTTTCGACGTTATCTAATGGTCGCAAGCCAAGACTGACTGCCCGACGACCGATGAGTAGTAAGAGCGCAAGAACGACCAGACCCAAAAGCAGGAGTAGAAGGCCGGTGCGTACCAAGGTGTTATTGACGTCGGCGAGCGCTATTGAGACGACGACAATTCCGCCAGTTGTTGTCAGACGCGTGATGATTCGATGATCTCCTGCAAAGCCATCTTGATGCCAAGTCCAGGGCTCGGATCTGTGGGCGGTAACGTCTTTGACGGTGAGCCCGCTGAAAGTAGGGGCCTTCTCATTGACGCCACCACCGATCGTGCCCGCCATACTGCCATCCGGATTCAGGAGCGTGACCGTGATGGTGCTGGGTACTCGTCGTCCGCGCCCTTGTTCTGCGTCACCATCCATCATCCCTGGACCCATTTGATCAAGATGCAGCACGGGACCACCGGCCACACTTCTTAGTTGGTCATCCACTTTATGAACTAAGTAATTTCGAAGTACGACAGCAGTAGAAATATCAACAATGATGAGCGCGACTGCGGTCAATGCGACAGAAGTTGCCACTAGCCGACCGCGTAGCGACCATCGCTGCGGTGAGAGGATTCGAGGAAGCGCCATGATGTCTCTAGTTTGGCATCTTTAGACGGTAACCCACGCCTCTCACGGTGTGTATGAGCGCAGGTTCGTAGATATCGATCTTTTTACGGAGGTAAGAGATATAAGTTTCGACGATTCCTGCATCACCGCGGAAGTCGTACTGCCACACGTGATCAAGGATTTGCGACTTACTGACAACGCGTCCGGCGTTAATAAGTAGGTACCGAAGTAAGGTGAACTCGGTAGGCGATAGATCAATAAGTTCACCGGCACGGTGCACTTCATGTGTTGCTTCGTTTAACTTGAGATCCGCGAAAGAAATAATCTCATCATCAATTTCAGATGGGGTAGCTCCGGTACGACGAAGAAGTGCGCGCACACGGGCTACTAACTCTTCAAGGCTAAAAGGTTTCGTAACGTAATCGTCGCCACCCACTGTGAGGCCTGCGACTTTATCTTCAGTGGTATCCCGAGCCGTGAGGAAGAGAACCCCTGCGTCGATGCCGCTATTTCGGAGCTGTCGACATACTTCGAAGCCATCCATGTCGGGCATCATCACATCGAGAATGAGGGCATGCGGCTTGAACTCCTCAGCGGTGAGCAGCGCGGTACGACCATCAAAGGCAGTGGCGACTTCGTATCCAACGAATCGAAGGCTGGTGGCAATGAGTTCGGTGATGCTCGTTTCGTCGTCGACGACGAGGATGCGGTGCTTGGCTTGGGGCATGGTGTTCATGGTGAGATCCTCCACCCGAACTCTGAGGATTTCCTGAGAACAAGGCGTGAGCCAGCCTCGGATTGCAGATCTCCACGATCTCTACCGCGGAATTAAGCCTTGATTACCTTCTTGGTATAGCCGACGGGGCATTTGGCATTTGCGGCGATGTTCTTCACCGTCTTGCCCTTCACGCAGACCGTCTTACTTTTTGACGCCGTTTTTACCGGCGTTGCCATGGCCTGCGTTGCCATGGCCGGAGCTACCGGGACCTCGAGCGCAGGAGCTGGATCTGTTGATGCCGAGTTCGAGAGCTTGATGGCGATCTTCGGTGAGGAGTAATGGAAACCAGTGGAGACGATGAGATAGTCGTTACCGATTCTCTGTCCTACGACACTTGCCACACTCGGTGACGAACCATCGTCATAGGTGATGTTTACCGAGGCCTTCAGATTGCCATCGAGATCCACATTCCACATACACTTCGCTACTTCACGTGGCATGCGAATCTCTAGATAACCTACATTGACTGATCCATCCGGTCGAAGGTGTGGCGTCGCCAAGCGAACCTCTATGGATTCTGTTTCTGCGTTCCAGGATGGATCAACTGAGTGCATGGCGTTCGACACAATTTGGACGCCACCAATTTTTCCGCACCTACCGAGCACGTCAACGATCCCGTTATTCTGGCCATAGATCCAGATGTTCGCGTTGTACGTAAATGTATCTGCCTTGACGGCAACTTCTGTGGGGGTTCCACCTCGCGCAGTTCCGATCGGGGAGAGGGTGGCGATAATTTCGCGAGTCGCCTGACCATTTACTGGTGGGAGATCCTTTCCGTACTTCACTACAACGCGTTGGGCGCTTCCGCTCACTTCACCAAACTCAAACGATTTGGCTGCGCGAATCGTGATGGTGAACGAAACTTCTTGGCTCTCTTTCCATAGTTCTGGAGTCTTGGTGGGAACAATGCTGAGCAAGAACTCTTCACGTCGGTCGTTGCATATAGTTTCCGACCAACACCACGTCGCCTTGTAAGGCTGAAACTCTGCAATAACTCCGATGTTGTGAGTGGAATCGGCAAGACCATTCTGGGGAAATGTCCACTCTTCGTAATACCCGCGATTTACCTGGGGTATTGCAGGCGTTGCGCCCGTCGCAGAATTGCTCGAACTCCACTCCATCGTGGTTTTTGCTTCACTTATCCACTGCCAGGCATCGTTGGGATCGGCCACCCTAAATCTCACTTGGTCGACGGGCATTTCTAATTGTGGTGTAGGAGTTTTTGCCCAGGAAGCGACTAAAGAAAAGACGGCCGACGCCTTTAAAGTTTCACTCTGGAGCAATGAAGTAAATTCATCGGGAGTGATTCTAAATCCAGCGATACTCGTGTTCGCAGGGCAATCTTTTGAGGATGAGGAGATCCTTTCTTTCTTGAAGTCGACCCAATTAGCGCCCACTTTCAGTTGCAGACTTTGAATCGCTCCAATCGAGTGACAGGCGTTGGGAACAAATATTGCAAGCGTTCGAGCAGTCGTTGTTTCAGCTTGAGCGACGGTAGATGTATCTGGCGCGGTAATCGGGCGCTCGGAATTTGCGTACCGTTCGTCGGCCGGAATCTGCTTCGAAGTAATCCGTCCACTTACGGGAGTCGCGCCACTTGAAGAAGTCATGGTGACGCTCTCGATACACGCGATCGCATTTCCAGGGTTAGTAGCGCACGATGTGAGCGTATGACGTACTGGTGCGCCATAGATCAATCGCGGTCCGTGTGGATCTGAGGCGGCAAAACTGGGTGTTGTGGGAGTCAACGAAAAAGCGAGTACTAGACCAAGGGTGACTCGGCCAATATTCGCAATCGCAGACTTAATCAAAATGATCTGATCGCGCGGACCGGAAGTGCGAATGCCTTATTGCTTGGGCCGACAAATCCACTTCCAAAGTCTTGCGATGTCGCATTCCCGGCATCGGCTTCTGTGGAAGTCCAGTAGAAGCTGAATGCGCTTGAGAGCGTTCCTTGCGTGGCGCGTTGCGAGTAGAGCGCATTGAGTTCATCAGTGGACGGCAGATACCAATCTGACTTACCGCCTCCGCGGTAGGCCATCACGGTCTTTGCTGCGACATTTGCT
>RGER01000134.1 GCA_009917815.1 Actinomycetota bacterium | reverse complement strand
GGGGCGCATATGCGCCCCGAGGAAACATCACAGAGAAGTCATATTCAGATTCACATTGATGCGAGGTCAAGATGATTAGTTACATTGCGCGCCGACTCTTGTACGCGGCTGTCATCTTGCTCCTTGTCAGCATGGCCGTTTATGCAATCTTTCAATTTCTACCGTTCGATCCTGCTGCGCTCACCTGCGGTAAGAATTGCCGCCCTAATTTGATCGCTGCTAATCGTGTTCGCCTTGGTTTTGATAAGCCCGTCTGGGAGCAATATTGGCTCTTCCTGAGCGGAATATTTGTCGGTCGGGATTATGGCGTGGGTTCGGCGGCATTCACCTGCCCAGCTCCCAGCCTTGGCTACTCTTTCCGCCAGAATGCCTGCGTGACTGACTTGATCAAGCAAGCTCTCCCCGTCACTCTTTCGCTCGCTATCGGCGCACTCATTCTCTGGCTCATCGTTGGTATTGGCCTTGGAATTCTGGCGGCCCGTTTCAAAGATTCGCCAATTGATACCGGCTCCACCGTATTTGTGCTTATCGGCACGAGTCTTCCGACCTTCGTGACTGGCTTGCTTCTTCTGATCTACTTAACTTTAAAGAACAACATTATTCCGCTTAACTTTGATGGATATATTTCGATCTTTGATAACCCAGCGAAATTCTTCATTTACTTCTTGCTGCCTTGGATCACGCTAGCGTTCTCGTTCTCTGCCATCTACACCAGATATACCCGTTCGGCAGTCATCGAAACTAGCGGTGAAGATTACATCCGGACTGCTTGGGCAAAGGGCCTTAAGCCGAAAGTTGTTTTGCGAAAGCACACACTGCGCGCAGCCCTGGCTCCACTCACCACGATGGCTGGCCTCGACTTTGCTGGTTTGCTGGGTGGTGCAATCCTCACGGAGACCATTTTTGATCTACCAGGGCTAGGTCGTATGTCGCTCAAAGCAGTAAACGACTTTGATTTGCCAGTCGTACTTGCAACCACACTGCTGGCTGCTGCCATTGTGGTCATTATGAACTTGGTTGTTGATCTCTTATACGCAGTCCTCGATCCTCGGGTGCGTGTGGGATGACCCGCCTCCTAGATATCAACGACCTCCACGTCACTTTTCCTACCGAAGATGGCGACGTCAGAGCTGTCGATGGAATTAGTTTGACGCTCGATGCTGGCGAGACCGTTGCGATTGTGGGCGAATCTGGTTTGAGGCATACCGCGTTGTGAGCAAAGCTTCTAAGAGTGATGCGCTCAAGCGCTGCGTGGAGATGCTTGATCTGGTCGGCATCCCGGAGCCTCAGAAGCGCGTCAAGGAGTACCCACATCAATTCTCTGGCGGAATGCGTCAACGCGTCATGATTGCGATGGCCCTCATTAATAACCCTCGAATCCTGATCGCAGACGAGCCCACTACAGCACTTGATGTCACCGTGCAGGCGCAGATCCTCTCGTTGCTGAAAGAGCTGCAACGGGAATTCAATATGGGCATTCTTTTGATCACTCACGATCTCGGTGTAGTTGCTGAGGTCGCAGATCGAGTAAATGTGATGTACGCGGGCAAAGTTGTGGAGCGCGGAAGCGTCGATGACATTTACTACCGCCCACTCGCTCCCTACACCATGGGTCTGCTCTCATCGATTCCTAGCGTCTACGGTAAAGGCACTGGCCGGCTATCTGCCATTCCAGGTCAGCCGCCATCACTCATCTCACTTCCCGAAGGCTGCTCCTTCGCCTCGCGTTGTTCATTCGCATCACAAGTGGTGGGCGCCAGTTGTGCCACAGATGCACCCCATCTCATTGAGGACGAACCGGGCCACTTTGCACGGTGCCACCTCGCCCTCGCCGATCGACGTACGGCGGGCGCAAAGTTCGCAGCAAAGGGTGGAAACGCATGACCCCGATCGTTAAAGTGGAAAATCTCACCAAGCATTTTCCCATTAAGAAGAATGCACTAGCTCGTCGAGCTGCCGGAAATGTCAAGGCAGTTGATGGCATTTCGTTCGAGATTGCAGCAGGCGAGACCTTAGGCATGGTGGGCGAGTCCGGTTGCGGTAAGACCACTGCGGGGCGCACCATCATCAAACTTTATGAACCCACTGGTGGAAAGATTTTCTTTGAAGGCGAAGACATTACGGATATTTCTCCATCTGCGATGCGCTCGTACCGCTCAAGGATGCAGATTATCTTCCAAGATCCATTCTCTTCACTTAATCCACGTCACACCATTGGTCGAATCATCGCAGCGCCATTTGAAATTCAAAACATCACACCTGAAGGTGGCGTAAAGCGTGCTGTTCAAACGCTCATGGAGCGCGTCGGCCTCAACCCTGAGCATTACAACCGGTTTCCACATGAGTTCTCTGGTGGGCAACGCCAGCGCATCGGCATTGCTCGTTCAATCGCATTGAAGCCCAAGTTCATCGTGGCTGATGAGCCAGTAAGTGCGCTCGACGTATCGATTCAAGCGCAGATTATTAATTTGCTTGATGACCTGCAAACAGAATTTGGAATGAGTTTCCTCTTCATTGCTCACGACCTTTCAGTGGTGCAACACATCTCCGATCGAGTTGCAGTGATGTACCTCGGAAAGATTATGGAGATTGCGCCGACCACTGACCTTTATGCAGCGCCACATCATCCTTACACGAAGGCGTTGCTTTCGGCCGTGCCCGTGCCGGATCCCAATACAGAACGCACCCGCGAGCGAATCTTGCTCCATGGGGATCTTCCAAGCCCGATGAATCCCCCTAGTGGTTGCGTCTTTAATACTCGCTGCTGGAAGGCGCAAGATCGATGCCGCATTGATGAGCCGGAACTTCTGCAGATTGGTGCAAGTTCGGTCGCTTGTCACTTTCCTGAGTAAAGCGTTTCTACTGCTACGTACGAACCGCCAAACCTGTGGCAATTTCCAAGACAAGTAGTGCAGCGAGTCGAACTGTGCGCTGATCAGGCGTATCCAAAGTGGCGTCAATTTCGGTGATATCAATTGCCCGCACATGTGCGTTCTTTCCACACTCGAAAGCGATCTGACGTACTTCATCTGCGCTGAGCCCACCTGGCGTTGCTGCCGGACAGGCCGGGGCCACGCTTCGGTCGCAGACATCGACATCGATATCGACATAGATACCTTGAGTGCCAGATCCTGCAATCGCGAACGCCTCAGCCATGACATCGATCATGGGACGCCCGCGCATCTGGTCTCGCCGAATGACGGAGATGCCAAAATCTTTCACGCGAGCGGCGTACTCCTTGGAGTTGGCGAAGTCGCTCATTCCGACTTGCACCACTGTGGCGCCTCGCACTCCGGCCTCGATCAAACGGCGAATCGGCGATCCATTCGAGATTCCATCGCGAACATCGTGATGCGCGTCGAGAGTGATCAACCCCAAGCCGGTGAGCCCGCCCAGGGCTGCTGCAGTGCCACAGGCAGCGGAGAAGGACATCGCATTGTCGCCGCCCAGCGCGATGAGCAAGCGGCACTTTTCTATCGCCTCGGCGATGGTGGAGATAACTCGGGCTTCGCCGTGAGGGCCATCTGGATCTGCGATGTCCCCGAGATCGATGCCTGTAATGCGTTCGGCGAAGTCGATCTCGTGTGCGGCCGACCAGGTCGTGTAGCGAGCGAGTGCAGCGCGCACCGCGCCCGGAGTCATATGAGCGTTATTAGGGGTGATAGAGCTGAGGTGGGTACCGATGCCGATAAGGGCTAAATCGGCCCGGTCTAGGCCGGTTGTGACGCCGTCATGGAGCCACGCGCTGGCGCGCGGCCAGCGTGGATCGTGATGGAGTTCCACCATGCGGCCCTCGCTCCCGTATCAGTGATTGCTCGGCTAGTGTACTGAGCGTCAGATCTATAAGGAGTCGGATGAGCACCGCATCAATGGCAAAGGTAGTCATAGGCATTCCAGGTCTGACTCCGGCAGAGGTGGTGGCGATAGCTCGCCACGGGGCAACCGTCGAGATTTCATCGGAGGCGCGCGCCGCCATGGAATCCTCACGAGCAACCGTTGACGATCT
>RGER01000133.1 GCA_009917815.1 Actinomycetota bacterium | reverse complement strand
TAAATACTTACATGTCAAGATTTCATAAGTTGCTGGAACAAGAATATTTTAAGTTAGATATCAAACCAGCAGAACTTTCCGAAGTTCAAAAAAATGTGGTAGACAAAATGGTTTCATCTGGTTATAGTGGCCCTAGTCCTATTGGGTGCGCTTAACTGGCTGAGTATTGGCCTCATAGGTATAGACGCCGTGCGTTTGGCGCTACCCCCTCGATATGCGAAATGGGTCTATATCGTCATAGGCGCGGCGGCGTTTTCGCTAGTATTCCGTCGCGACATGTATCTGCCGTTTTTGGGAGAAACTGTTCTTCCTGGAGGCGCGCTTTCTCAAAAGACGCCGCAGAATGCGAATGAACAAGTAACGATTCGGACTCTCCCGAATGCGAAAGTTGTCTATTGGGCCGCGGAGCCGGATCCTACACAGGGTAAGAATCTACCCAACTGGTCCGAGGCATATGATGAATATGAAAACTCCGGAGTGGCCGTGGCCGATGCCACTGGGCAGGCCATTCTGCGTTTCCGTGGCCCCCCGCAGTCCTATAAAGTTCCGATAATGGGTCGTCTAGAGCCGCATGTACATTTCCGTATTTGCGATGAAAATGGAATGATGGGGCGTGTTCAGGCGTTGAAAGTAAAAAATGGTACGATTGAGGAGTTCGCCAATATGCTTTAAAGGCATGTGCCCTTACAGCTTCTCGAAGAACAGCATATATGTGCTATCGCCGAACTCGGGTCCGGGCATTGACCCCACATGTTCATCATCATAGCGATACCAGTTACTCGATACTGGATGACGGCATTGTGCGGTATAATGGCCGCCTTTAGAGCTTCCGTGATGGTCCACAATACCTCGTAGGGTATAGTGATTCGTCGCAACACGCTCAGGGCTATCTTCCGAGAAATAGGAAGAGAAATCCACCGTAGGTTGAATAGGCGTAGCCGGCACACTAATCTTATTTCCATCATTATCGAACCTTTTGAGGCTGAGCACAAGGACAGAAGGGAGTTTCCAAATACTCATCGACTTCTTCGCAGGTTTGCGCGGAGGACCACAGGCCTCGCAGACATATTCGTCAATCGTCTCTTCGGACAACATATCCCCCTTTAGAGATTGGAGAACGTCGCATGAGGCAGCGCCCGCCTGCGTCGGCACTTTCAGAGAGTTAAACGGCTCCCAGCGATGCGTCATATTCTTACATGCCTGGCAGACCGTGCGCTGATGATACAGCCCGTAGAACATGTGTACAAATGGACTATACTCTTTTACGAAACTTTTCTGCCAGGCCTCCAAGGCACCGTGTACAAGCTTCTCTTGAGGCGTTGTAGGGGGTGGGCGAATAATCTTCATGTCGACATCTTGAATCGTCGACTGGTGAATCGTTTCCAAAATCAGTTGATAGAACTCATGGCTATCGTGGAACATTTTCATTGCGAACTGCTCGTAGAGAGTGTCTTCCACTGCGGGAATAATCCGTTTCCAGAAGTTGCCAGGCCGAACACTCTGTCCCTTTTTACACTTACCAAGCATTTGTACGACTTCTGCGAAAGCCTGTGTAAGGCTCTGATATAGCTCGCGGCGGCGTGGCGCCTCTTTCTTAAACAGAGTATTATACTTCGCGTTCCCGTAACATGTAAGGCCCATATTGATAAGACCACCACCACCTTGTAAAGTTACGTCCATTTGAGTATACATGGTAACTATAAAATTTACCCCTTCAATTTCACGGATGTGAGTATAATGAGTAGTACATACCCAGTAGCCCTATTCAACGATATCCATCGGTATTTTCCGGCGATTCTATATGAGCCAGAGCGTTTTAGTAGCGTAGGGGGGCTTCTACAGTATATTCGTAATCAGATTCGGATTCATTCGGACCCCTATGTCAATGGCCTACAAACATATAATACCACGCAGCGCCAATCACGCCCTTCTACGCCATCTCCGCCTAGACGTTATCAATACCCCCCTGTAGGTGTTCAAACTACTCATATTCCTCCTCCTATTGCTCGTGGGGCCACTAGGGCTTCTGTGCCAATGTCCGTAGTATTTGAGGCAATTTCGGGGACCGGCTTCAGCCCGCTTGATTCTCTTACGGGAAGCATGCTCAGAGAGCTATTGATTCCAGGCTCGTCGCTACTAGGTGCCGTAAACGAACTGATTGGGGCTCCTCATCAAAATACAATGGAGCCCGTGCCTGTACGCCCTACCGCACAACAGATTGCCGCCGCGTCTACTGTTTCGACAGTAAGCGCAGAAGAAGAAGAGGGAGTGACAGAAGAAAATACGTGCGCTATCTGCCAGGATGTAATGGCAGAAGGCTCACAGATAAGAACGCTCAATAGTTGCGAGCATGCCTTCCATATTGGTTGTATTGATATATGGCTCCAAAGGCACGTCAACTGCCCTGTATGCCGCCATGATATTCGTGAGGTACATCCCATTACATAATGCCACCCAAATCCGTAGGCAGTTTCTCCAGTGTAATCTTCCAGTGCTCCTCAATCTCTGATACCGCGCGCTTTTCCTCGGGGGAAATCAGGTTGATAGTCACACCCTTGCGGCCAAAGCGCCCTGCGCGACCAATACGGTGAATATAGTTCTCTTTTTGAATAGGAAGCTCATAGTTAATAACTAGAGATACTTGCTGTACATCAATACCACGCGCCAGCAAATCCGTGCTAATCATCACACGCACGGCGCCACTGCGGAAATCCTTCATACGGCGCTTACGCTCCTCTACATCCATTTCGCCGTGGATTACAGAAAGCGGGAAACCCTGCTGACTCATCTTCTCAGCGAGCCACTCTGCGCGCTGGCGCTTATTACAGTAGACAAGAGCCTGGCTAATATGTAGCTGTTGATATAAGTCGGCCAGCACTTCAAACTTCCAATCAGAGTTTTCTAGCTCCACATAATATTGCTTAATACCATCGAGCGGCACCTCTTTTGCCTCTATGAGAATACGCTGCGGGTTCTGTAGTAGATTATTCGCCACATCAATCACATCCTCACTCATTGTTGCCGAGAAGAGTGCGATACGCGTTTCCTTAGGAAACCCCTTCTGAAGAATACACATCACCTGCTCCTTGAAACGGTCCTCCAGCATCTGGTCAGCCTCATCCATGATCAGTACACGAATGTGCTCACTCGATAGAACACCGCGATTCATAAGGTCAAAGATGCGCCCAGGGGTGCCAATCAAATACTGGCAACCCTTCTCAATCGCGCGAATATCCTCACGCAAGGGAGTGCCACCCGTGGCAGAATATACGCTAATATTCATAAAACTGCTAATGGACTTCGCTACAGACTCAATCTGCTGGGCAAGCTCGCGCACAGGAGCTAGCACAAGAACCTGAACCCTCTTCAGGTCCGGATCAAGGGCAGAAAGTGCGCCAATCGTGAACGCGCCGGTTTTACCCGTGCCTGACTGCGCCTGAGCGAGCAAATCGCGCCTCTCTTTCATCGGCATAATACCACGCTTCTGAATCTCGGAAGGTCGCTCAAAACCGTGACTATATACACCCCTGAGTAGATTTTCAGGAAGGTTCATATCATCGAAGGTCTCATAGACCCTCACCTCATCCGCTACAACAGAAACTGACTCCCCAACAATAGTTGTCATACTGGTTTTATATAACCAGTAGTCCATAAGCCCCCTCAATTTTAGGCTTGTTACTGGTGGCACACCACGGTAAAATTGAGTATTTAAAAACAATAGGGTAAGTAGTATAATGGCCGAAGCTGAGCAGGATTTTGGATTGGTAGGTGAGGAAGATGAGTTTGCCCAGGACATTGAGGGCGCAGATGATGATGTCCAGCACACAGAAGATCCGTATGAAGTTCTATATAACTTTCACCCTGAGACGGTTGTAGATTACGCGGAAACGATTATTCCGAAAGTGCCTTTACAGACCGCACCACCAGATGGGGCCACGGATTCGAAACATCAGAGTCCACCATTTCTCACAGTGTATGAGCGTACCAAAATCCTTGGCACGCGTGCGAATCAGTTAGCCGA
>RGER01000132.1 GCA_009917815.1 Actinomycetota bacterium | reverse complement strand
TACTCGTAGTGCTCTTCCTCGCTCCGATCGTGGGGCAGATTCCCACATCGGTGCTCGCTGGAATTTTGATTGGAACTGCTTTTCGAATGATTGATTTCGGAAGCGTGCGCTCGGTGCTGCGTTCAACTCGCTCCGATGCGGCAGTCTTCCTCGTGACGGCATTTGTCACGGTGGCACTTGATTTGATCATCGCTGTCGAAGTGGGCTTATTGCTTGCTGGAGTCATGGCATTACGTCACCTTGTGCACTCATCATCTGTGGAGTTAGAAGATGTGAGCGAACATCTCGACTTGAATGAAGGCCATCGACTCCTACATGAACACATCGTCACGTACCGCCTCGATGGCGCCCTCTTCTTCGGAGATGCACATCTTTTCTTGCACCATCTCACGCAGGTTTCAGGCGTTAAGGTCGTGGTCCTACGGATGGGTTCTCTTACAAGTATTGATGCAAGCGGTGCTCAGGCGATAGGGGAGATAATTCGAGAGCTAAAGAAAAAGCGGATCGATGTCTTCTTGCAAGGAGTATTTCCGGCCCAGCGGCACATACTCGAGCGCAGCAATGCACTGAATTCAGTGACCGCTGAGCATCACATTTTTGAAGATTTAAGCGATGCCCTTGCTCACGCCAGGTCGCACGTTCGACGGACGTTGCATAGCGAGAAGTAATAATCCAAACGCCACAATCGCAACTCCTACCCATGTAGTGAGAGAAGAGCGTTCACTTAATAGCAGTACCCCAAAAAGTGTTGCGGTAACGGGCTCAGCCAGGGTGAGGGTCGCTGCCTCGTTGGGAGCTACGCTCTGCAGCCCAAATGCATAAGCGAGATAAGCGATGGCTGTGGGAACTGCGCCGAGCCAGATCGCCATGGCTGCGCCTCGAGGAGTCGCAATCCACTCCATGGGAAGAATAAAGAGAAGTGGGGTCAACATGATGGCTCCGATTCCAAAGACTCGGGCCATAGCGAATTGAAAGGTGGTTCCGTTGGCCAAAATCTCTTTGCTGCAGACTGCGAAGATGGCGTAGGAGGCCCCCGCGCCGAGTGCCAGCAGGATTCCCAGCGTTGAGTGTGCTTGAGTGGGGCTGCCTTTGGAGCCAGTCAAGATAATCACACCCGTAACTGCGCATGCAGTGGCGATCCACCACCGTCCACGAGGACGTCTACCAGACCAGAGCCAATCGATCGCTCCCGTGAGAGCTGGTGCCGAGCCAAGGGCTACGACAGTGCCCACGGTGACCCCACTGAGGTGAACCGCTGCAAAGAAGGTGAGTTGGTAACCGGCCATACCGGCTCCCGCCCACAGCCAGGCGCGCAGGCGAATGGGTGAGCTTCCGGCGCCTTTCCCGAGTGCAAAGAGTTGGAGCAGGAGGGCGCCGATAACGATCCGGCTGGTGCCGACTGCGAGCGAGTTCGCAGTGGCTGGACCCAGCGCCGCCGCCGTCCCAGTGGTGCCAAAGCAGATCGCCGAGAAGAGGATGGTTAGGCGAGCGCGCATCCACCAACGGTAGCGCCTACGATCGTAGGTATGAATCCGAGCACGCCGCTGCGGGCAACCAAAGGGCACGGCACCGAGAATGAATTCATTCTTGTTCCCGAAGGCGATCTCAGCCCACGTGAAATCGCATCGCTCTGCAACCGCACCACCGGAGTAGGCGCCGACGGGCTTATTCATATCAAGAAGCGTGAAGGCCGCTGGTTTATGGATTATCGAAATAACGACGGAAGTCTTGCTGAGATGTGCGGCAACGGTATTCGAGTGATGGCGAAGTATTTAGTCGATCGAGGGTTGGAGCCCCGCACCTCCTTTGATATCGATACTCGTGCCGGATTGAAGCGGATCGATATCGCTCCGGATGGCCGTATTTCAGTAGGCATGGGCGCTGTCATCATTGAAACAGGGACTCCAACGGTGACTTATCAAGAGATGAGTTGGCAAGGGTTCAAAGTTTCGGTAGGAAATCCTCACGCAGTGGTCTTTATTTCCTCGCTTTCTCTCCTTCCTGAAGTGTTGGAAAAACCAGTGGTGGAACCGATACATCTCTTTCCAGAGGGTGTCAATGTCGAGTTTGTAGAAATTCTTGGTGATCGCCATCTCTCAATGCGCGTTTTCGAGCGAGGTGTAGGGGAGACACGTTCCTGTGGAACTGGTACGTGTGCGGCTGCGGTGGCGGCCGCTGCGCACTGCGGTGTGAGTGGGACCAGTACGTGGCGTGTAGATGTACTTGGTGGTTCATTAGAGATTTCCATCAATGCGTTGGGTGAAGTAACAATGACTGGACCGGCGGTACTTGTAAATGACTTTGAGGTAAAAATAGATGAATAACGATGCCGAGTTGGAAGAGGCATCGTCGGGGGAATTTGATTTAGCCGAACGCCATGCGCTGCGACGCGTTGTTGGACTTTCCACAGAATTACAAGACGTTACTGAAGTTGAATATCGCCAACTTCGCTTGGAGCGCGTCGTCCTCGTGGGCGTGTGGACTCAAGGTACGTCGTTGGAGGCAGAGAATTCACTTGCAGAGTTGGCAGCGTTGGCGGAGACGGCTGGTTCTGAAGTTTTGGATGGACTCATTCAACGGCGGGATGCTCCGGATTCTTCGACATACATCGGTAGCGGCAAGGTGAAAGAGTTGCGAGATGTCGTCATCGCCACAGGTGCCGATACGGTGATCTGCGATGGCGAACTCTCTCCGAGCCAACTGCGCCAACTCGAGGCGCAAGTGAAAGTTAAAGTTGTTGATCGCACAGCACTCATTCTCGATATTTTCGCTCAACATGCCAAGAGTCGTGAAGGTAAAGCGCAAGTAGAACTTGCTCAGATGACGTACATGCTTCCTCGATTGCGTGGTTGGGGTGAATCACTATCCCGGCAGGCCGGTGGGCGAGCTGCCGGTGGTGCTGGAATCGGCGGACGCGGTCCGGGTGAAACCAAAATCGAGACTGATCGACGCCGAATCCGCGATCGAATGGCGAAGTTGCGCAAGGAAATTATTGAGATGAAGAAGTCTCGTGACACGATGCGCCAGGAACGCGTGAAGTACCAAGTTCCTTCGGTAGCTATCGCTGGCTATACCAACGCGGGAAAATCCTCACTCCTCAATCGTTTCACCGGTGCCGGAGTGCTCGTTGAGAATGCACTCTTCGCCACCCTCGATCCGACCGTACGCAAGACGGAGAGTAGCGATGGCGAGACCTACACATTCGTGGACACCGTAGGATTCGTCCGCCACCTGCCACACCAACTCATTGAGGCATTTAAATCAACGCTCGAAGAGGTGAGTGGCTCAGATCTTATTTTGCATATTGTCGACGGCTCTCACGTTGATCCATTAGGGCAAATCGACGCGGTGCGCGAAGTGCTTGATGAAATTGGTGCCCGCGCAATTCCTGAGATCATCGTTATCAATAAGGCTGATATCGCAGATCCAGACACGATAGATCTCATTCGACGCCGAGAGTCGCGCTCCATGGTGGTCTCTGCCTTTACCGGCGAAGGTATTGCTGAGTTACTTTCACGAATTGAAAGGGAATTACCTAAGCGTCGTGTGAGTCTTGAACTCTTGATTCCCTATTCGCGCGGCGATTTACTCCACTTGGTGCACGAGTTCGGAGATGTGCATCGTGAAGTGCATGGCGAGGAGGGGACAGAGATTGAAGCGCAAGTAGATCGCAACGTCGCTGAACGTATAAAAGAAGCGCTTGCACTCCGCTAATGGCACATCCGTCAATAATTTTTACTGACGGGAACGTTTAGCGAATTGAACGCAAGACCGCAGTCACTTTTCCAAGTATCTCTGCGTGATCGCCGAGAATGGGCGCGTATGCAGGGTTGGCGGGCATCAACCAGATGTGGCCATCGCTCCGTTTGAACGTTTTCACAGTGGCTTCGCCATCGATCATGGCAGCCACGATTTCGCCAGGCTCGCACTGCTTCTGTGAACGAATCACCACCAGATCACCATCGCAGATGGCGGCATCAATCATGGAATCGCCCACGACGGTCAGCAGGAAGAGTTCACCGCTACCTACGAGATCCGAAGGGAGTGAGTAACTCTCTTCGATATGGGCTTCGGCCAAGATCGGAGCGCCGGCGGCGATACGACCCACG
>RGER01000131.1 GCA_009917815.1 Actinomycetota bacterium | reverse complement strand
TAGAGGGGTTCCACGTACCGCCCAGGTGAACTTTTCACCGGGCACCATCGATACCGGTATTCCAGAGATGCTCGCCGCCACGGTCACGTATGCAATTTGCGTACTCACACTCTTACTACCGGAGAGTTTGCAGATCACACCTACTTGCCAAAGTCCCGTGGTGCTGCCAATTGTGATGGTCGCTTCGATTGCACCGGTTTTCCCTAACAAAATCGTTTTAGTCGTCTTAGCGCTTCCAGGAAATGTATTTTCTTGAGTGCACTCGTCATCAACTGTGCCAATTATTTGGTACTTCACAACTTGGCCTGGCGTAGGAGCCGTGGGAAAGTTATTAATACTCACTGATTTAACAACAGGTTGAGGAGCTTGATATACAACTAGGGCCTCGCCAGACTTTGAACATTTTGCCTGCACAGTTGCGTTAGTTCCTAGACCATTCCTCGTGAGGGTAAATTGATACTTGCCAAAGTCATCAAGCGTTACCGCCTGCTTAACTCCACTCCCATTTGTTTGTGTCGTTGCGATTTGGCAGATGTCATTGGGTGTACCGACAATCGTGAAAAGTGGTTCTCCAAGAACATTTTCTAGGTAGGAAAGCCCGGCAGGAATCTTAGGCGTTGCTGGCGCCTGCGTTTCAAGAGCAATCGGTGTGGGTGTCACCACGGGAGCTGGATCGGGAATCGCAGCGGGGGTAACTGGTTTAGCCTCTGCTGGAGAGATTAATACCCATGCCAGCTTCGTGCCTTTCTTTGCGCACACATAACTCTTTCCTGCACTTTTCTGGATCAATCCCGCTTTGGTGCAGGTGCCGCCAACTTTGATGGTTGTTGCAGCCTCAACAGAATGAGTGCCGCTGATGAGAATCAGCAATGCAACGGCAGAAGGGAGATAACGGCGCACTAGGCAAATTTAGCAAAGGTGTCGAAACCGCGCCTACTAGAGGTTCACAAGACCCATTCCCCGTAGACATTTACCGTATCTCCAATACCAAAGCCTGCATCCCAAAGCCGATCGATGTCTGCGTGCAACATTCGTACGCAACCATGTGACGCCGGATAGGGCAGTACCAGAGCATCAGTTGCCGATCCATGAATTGCCATTCCTCGATGAAAGAACTTGGGGCGGTACATCATCGCCTCAGGGTAGAGAATGGATTCATACCAGCGATTGACCTGCCACGCGACCTTCCACACTCCCACACTTGTGGAGAGATAACCCGGTTGGCCGCTGGATACTGGAAAGACGCCGAGTACATCGTTTGAAGGGCTCACCCACGTTGCTATCTGGCAGGCAATATTCACGTTGAGCCCCACTACTTGATTCGCAGCCGGGGCGAGGTGCCTCGTCGAGACAATCTGCATCGACTCAAGATCACTCGGCAAAGCGCGTGTGGGTTCGCCGTAGGTAAGTTCACGCCAGGCACAAATTGCACGTTGGGTCTTTACGTCATAAATGCCATCTACTTTGCCAACCGGTAATCCCAAGGCGTTCAACGCGTCCTCGACATACATTTTACTAGGGAGCGGATTAGTCAGTGGAAGTGGAATTTTGGGAGGTAGAGATATCGTGGGCGTCGGAACTACGATGACTTCCGGCGAATGATTAGAAGTCGATTGCGTAGATAGATAGACTATCAAAAGACCTGCAACGACGATAAGTAACGTCGCTCCGGCTAAAACTGAAATACCTACTAAGAGTCTTCGAAAATATGACATTAAGAATGCATCAGGACAGTTCGATAAATATCGAGAGGATTACGATTTGTTTCGATAATAACTTCTTCAAGATCAGCAATAGATCTACGATGCGAAACTAATTCGCCTACCGGGAGAGTTCCAGCGGCCACGAGTGCAACTGCCTCTGGGTATCGACCTGCACCGCCACGAATCCCCATTATTGTTTGATCCTTTAGCACCGTGTCACCTAGGCGGATCTGTAACGCAGGTGCACCAATAACCGCTATTACTCCACCAATTCCAACCCATGCCATAGCGAACTCTGCGCCACTGATGGACGATGACGTTTCTACCGCAACCGGACGCGCGCCATTTTCACTTCGCGACGGTTTCATATCTTCTGGCGCTAGGCACTCAATCCCCCACGAACGAACGCGAGTTCGACGTGATTCAACATTCTCAACAACTGTGACCTCATACCCCGCAAGCATCAGAACTCGTGCCGCCACAATTCCGATGGGTCCGCCCCCAACAATAAGTACTTGCGAGTCGGTAGAGACAACTCTTTGTAAACGCTCTTGCAGATGTAGCGCAACACATATCGGCTCTAGGACCGTGCCTGCTTCATCACTTAAGGAGTCAGGAATAGGAATGACATTGGTTTTTGGCAGTGTGAGGTACTGAGAGAAGGTCCCCGGAGCGGTCAATCCAAGAAATTTGTACTCAGTACAGGCGCTCCGGCGGCCAGCTCGGCAGGCACCACATGCGCCACAGCTGATCGCGGGATCAATAACTACTCGCTGCCCAGAACCCACCACCTCGCCAACAGCATCATGTCCCAGCACCACGGGCATAAAGCCCCAATCCGATTCGTAGAGATGCAAGTCAGTGCCACAAACGCCAGTAGCGCGAAGCTTCACCAACAACTCACCATCGCCTGGAACTGGAATGGGTAACTCGCTGACGTCGATAGTGCGAAGCTCCGTCAATGTCGGAGTTCTTCCCCCTGAAGAGATTCCCATAGGGAGAGTCTACGGGTTAGTAGATGGGTCGAAGCTGCGCCACCATCGGACAGACGAAGGGATCAGAATTCTTACTCAATCCCACAACATTGAGGTAGCGCATCACGACCAGGTAACTTGAAATGAGGTTCATTTCGACCAAAGGCACGCCGCGCTCTGCGCAGAATTCCACCACGATTTGATGTGCTTTAGCCAAGTGGGGACGAGCCATTGATGGAAAGAGATGATGTTCCACCTGGCGATTCAATCCGCCCATGAGATTGTCAGTAAACCAACTGCCACGAATGTTTCGACTGGTAAGAACTTGACGTTGAAAGAAATCGATCTTCGAACCTTTTTCAATCAGTGGCATTCCCTTGTGATTGGGAGCGAAGGCCGCACCCATAAAGAAGCCGAACATCATCATCATGAAGACCCACAACGCCATTGCCCAAAGCCAACCGAACATCAACGCCATCGCAATGTAGGGCACCGTTTGACGCACCAGCATGAGGCCGAACTCGAGGAATCGAATACCGATCTTTCGGTCCTTGCGGCCAAGGCCGGCAAAACTATCCAAGAGAAGATCGAATCCAGTGAAGAGCAATAACAGCGGGAAGAGGTAGCCCTGACGATCGCTGAGCCAGCGCTCTACTCCCTTCTTTGCATTGCGTGATTCCACCGTGAAACTCAAGACCCGAATATCGATATCAGGATCTTCACCGATGAAGTTTGGTTTCTGGTGATGCCTATTGTGCTTGCGTTGCCAAAATCCGTAACTCAAAGGTAATCTCGCCCGCATCTTTATTGAGTCTGGGTTTTTCTCTCCGCCTAGGGGGAGCGCCCTAGTTCCACACAGTTCTTGTGAGGTTCGCGCCGAGAATATTGGCGCCGAGGAGTTCGGCTCCTCTGAGGTTGGCTTCGGTCAGATTGGCTCCTTCGGGGTCGGCGCCGGTGAGGTCGGCGCCGGTGAAGTCAGCTCCTTCGAAGATGGCACGTCGGAGGTCGGCTCCTTCGAGGTCGACGCCGATGAGGTTGGCGCTGGTGAGTTTGGCACTGGTGAGTTTGGCGTCGCAGAGATCGGCGCCGATGAGGTTGGCTGCCTCGAGGTTAACTCCTTCGAGGTTGGCGCTGGTGAGTTTGGCGTCGTAGAGGTCGGCGCCGATGAGGTTGGCTCCTTCGAGGTTGGCTCCTTCGAGGTTGGCTCCAACTAACTTCTTGCCGCTGAGGTCACAGCCTTGCAGTTGTGCGTGGGGCTCGATCTTTAAGCCGCTCATGCCACCACGCTAGGCGCTTGGCCGTTTCCGAGAGTCAGACGCAAGAGGCGACGTCGCTAGCCCTTGCTAATGATACCGAGGCATGGGGTCAGCACAAGCGAGGGAATTGCGCTACCGCCCAACTATCGCAACGAGATGCAGCATCGCTCGGCCAGA
>RGER01000014.1 GCA_009917815.1 Actinomycetota bacterium | reverse complement strand
AAGTGGTTCAGCGCAGCGACCAAGTGAAGGCAGCGCTCCTCGCGGGGGGTGTTGTGGTGCTCTTCTTCGGAATCTCACTCATTCTGGGGCGCCTGACTCGCCGAAGCTCTCCCTCGGGAACGATGGCCTTGGCCATGGCCTCCTACTTCGCCAAACTCATTCTGCTTGGTGCGCTCCTCCTCTCCATGCGCTCGCTGGCGGGAATCGACCACGCCTTCTTTGGCGTGACGGCCGTCACAGCGGTGCTCCTCTGGCTGGCCGGCGAGATCACCGCCTTTCTTCGAATGCGGATCCCCACGTTGATTCTCGACCAGAGCTCTCCCTCAGCGGAGGTGGGTCATCGCCTCTAAAGACGAAAGTGCGATGTTTACCATCGTCGCCTACCTGCTCTCCGGTCTCCTCCTCTGGGGAGGGGTCGGGATGCTCCTCGACCATCTCTTTGGCCTCCACTTCTTGGTTGTCATTGGTTTTCTCGTGGGGCTTGTGAGCGCTATGTACCTTATTTACCTTCGCTTCATTCGCCCGCAGTAGCACTGCTCACCTGAGCCCATTTGAAGGTGAGACTCGGGGTGATAGAGAGCACACGTCAAGGCTCCGTTAAAGGTTTTGCCTCGCGCCCCTTCTCCCTCTATGTTTAGGGCGTTCGCTAACCCATTCGAGGAGCCCTGCGTTGAACGCGTCGATATTGCTCGCCTCTGGAGGATTCGTCTCTCCCGGAAGCCACGACTTCGTTTTCAAGCCAGTTTTCGGCACCAGCATCCTTTTCACAAAGCCGGTTTTTCAAGCCATTCTGGCGGCCATCTTGGTTGCAGTCTTCTTCTTAATCTCGTCTAAGAAAGCTGCGGTGGTTCCTTCCCGCGCTCAGTTCTTCGGCGAAAGCGTTTACTCGTTCGTCAAGAAAGATCTCGGCGAAGACATCATTGGTCACGAATTCATGAAGTTCGTGCCATTCCTCTTCACACTCTTCACTTTTATCATTGTCAACAACATCTTCGGAATTGTGCCCTTCATGCAATTTCCCACGATGTCGCGTTTCGGCTTCCCCGTAGCGCTCATGATTTTCACCTACGTGATCTATCACTACGTGGGGATTCGCAAGCATGGTCTTGGTAAGTACCTCAAGGACATCGCCTTCGTGCCTGGCG
This sequence comes from Actinomycetota bacterium, assembly GCA_009917815.1. Taxonomy (GTDB): domain Bacteria; phylum Actinomycetota; class Actinomycetes; order Nanopelagicales; family Nanopelagicaceae. The sequence goes on along the minus strand of RGER01000014.1, from coordinate 20,102 downwards.
TCCCAAAATGGATTTACGTAATCCTCACGCCACTCGAAATTGCTACCTACTTCATCATTCGTCCGTTCACCCTCGCCATTCGTCTTTTCGCCAACATGTTCGCCGGGCACCTCTTGCTGCTCGTCTTCATCATGGGTGGCGATTACATGCTCCACAACAGCATGGTGCTCAAGATTATGAGCCCGCTCTCCTTTGGTTTCGGAATAGGTCTGACCTTCTTCGAATTCTTTATCGAATGTCTGCAGGCGTACATCTTCACCCTGCTAACTGCGCTGTACATCGCCGGAGCAATTGCCGACGAGCACTAACAACTAGATTTGATCAGATGCCCTTCTGATCAATTACCTGAAAGGGAAATGACATGACAGGCACAATGGCTATCGTGGGCTTCGGCCTTTCGACGATTGGACCCGGTATCGCAACTGGTCTCGTCTTCGCTGCATACATCAATGGCGTCGCCCGCCAGCCAGAGGCACGCGGCATTCTCCAACCGCTCGCGTTCCTTGGTTTCGCACTTGCCGAAGCGCTCGCGCTCTTGGGTCTCGTACTCGCATTCGTCCTCAAGTAAAGATCACTACAGAGAACTTCTTAGAGAACGAGGTTGCAGATGAGTACGCAGATTTTGTTGCTAGCTTCTGAGGAAGCCGGTCTACCGATTATCCCAACGTTGACTGAAGTCATCGTTGGTTTGGTCGCGTTCTCGCTGCTCTTCATCGTCATGAAGAGCAAGGTAGTCCCACGCTTCGAAAAGGCTTTCGCAGATCGCACCGACGCCATTCAAGGCGGTATGGAGCGCGCCGAGCAGGCACAAGCAGAAGCGGCAGCTGCACTCAAGTCTTATCAAGATCAACTCTCCGATGCCCGCGGTGAAGCGCAAAAGCTTCGCGAGGAAGCACGTGCACAGGGAGCAGCGATCATTGAAGAGATGCGCACTAAGGCACAAGAAGAAGCCAATCGCATCACTGCCGCCGCCCGCGCCTCGATTGAGGCTGAGCGCCAACAAGCAGTGACTTCTCTGATGCAAGAGGTGGGCACCATCGCCACCAACCTCGCGTCGAAGATCGTCGGAGAGGCCCTTGATGATCAAGTGCGCCAATCTCGTGTGGTTGATCGCTTCTTGGCCGATTTGGAGGGCTCCAAGTAATCATGGCACTTGTAATGAAGGGAACTAGTCGTCAATCACTGGCGATGAGTCGTGCATTGATGGATAGTTCGCTCGCCTCCATGAATGGAGAGCAAGCGTCCGCTCTTTCGGCTGACCTCTTCCTCGTTACGAGCACCCTTGATTCCTCAAAGTCTCTCCTCCGTGCACTCACTGATCCCTCTCGAGAAGCGCAGGGCAAGGCAGGTGTTGCACAATCGCTCTTCGGAGAGAAGATCGGTGCAAACGCCGCCAAGCTCCTCGAGGAATTGGTGAAGGCGCGTTGGTCGCGTTCGAGTGATCTCGCAAATGCATCTGAGCAACTTGCTGTTGAGGCAGAAGCTGCCGCGGCACATGCCGATGGCACCCTCGATGCGCTCGAAGAAGAACTCTTTCAATTCGGTCGAGTGGTTGCTGGGAATCCAGAACTGCGTGCGGCGCTAGTCGCTCGCAACCAGGGCACGAGCGAGCAGAAGGGCGAGCTCGTGCGTTCGCTCCTTGCTGGCAAAGTTGCGCCTGCCACTCTTCGCCTTATTACCCAACTAGTGGTGCATCCCCGTGGTCGCCACATTGAAGCCGGGCTAAGCGATTTTGCGCAAGCCGCAGCTGACCGTCGCAATCGCACGATTGCACATGTGAAGAGCGCAATTGAATTGACGTCCGCACAACAGGAACGATTGAGCGCAGCTCTCACAGCTGAACTCGGACGTCCGATGCGCGTAAACGTCGAAGTAGATAAGAGTGTGGTGGGTGGTCTCTCCATTCGCTTCGCTGATGAGTTGATTGACGGCACTACAGTCAGTCGTTTGGCAGAAGCGAGTCGACGACTCGCAGGTTAAGTACTTTGCCCTTACAAAGCGTGAGGGTGGCTATTGAAGGAGAAGATGATGGCGGAACTCACGATCCGACCCGAGGATATTCGTGATGCACTGGCGAAGTTCGTCCAGTCATACGATCCCGGCACTGCGGCTCGCGACGAGATCGGTACTGTCACCGAGGCAGGCGACGGAATCGCGCGCGTTGAGGGTCTTCCTTCAACGATGACGAACGAGTTGCTCAAGTTCGAGGACGGCACCCTTGGTATCGCTCTCAACCTTGACGTCCGTGAGATCGGTGTCGTTATTCTCGGCGGCTTCTCCGGCATCGTCGAAGGTATGGCCGTACGTCGCACCGGTGAAGTTCTCTCCGTTCCTGTCGGTGATGGTTTCTTGGGTCGCGTCGTCGATCCACTTGGTCGTCCGATCGATGGCAAGGGCGAGATCGTTGCTGAGTCACGCCGCGCACTCGAACTTCAGGCGCCTTCAGTAGTACAGCGCCAACCAGTGAAAGAGCCGATGCAAACCGGTATTAAGGCGATCGATGCCATGACCGCTATTGGTCGCGGACAACGTCAGCTCATCATCGGCGATCGCCAGACCGGTAAGACCGCAGTCGCGATCGACACGATCATCAACCAACGCGAAAACTGGTTAACCGGAGATCCTAAGAAGCAGGTCAAGTGCATCTACGTGGCCATCGGTCAGAAGGGTTCCACGATCGCAGCTGTTCGTGGTGCACTCGAAGAAGCCGGCGCCATGGATTACACCACCATCGTGGCCGCTCCAGCCTCTGACCCTGCAGGTTTTAAGTACCTCGCTCCCTATACCGGTTCTGCCATTGGTCAGCACTGGATGTACAAGGGTGAGTCTGTCCTCATCATTTTCGATGATCTTTCAAAGCAAGCCGAGGCCTACCGTGCAGTCTCGCTCTTGCTCCGTCGTCCACCAGGTCGCGAGGCTTACCCTGGCGACGTCTTCTACTTACACTCACGTCTCCTCGAACGTTGCGCAAAGCTTTCAGACGAACTCGGTGCTGGTTCGATGACCGGTCTGCCAATCATCGAAACAAAGGGTAATGACGTCTCGGCGTTCATTCCTACCAACGTTATTTCGATTACCGACGGACAGTGCTTCTTGGAAACCGATCTCTTCAACTCGGGTGTGCGTCCAGCTATCAACGTAGGTATTTCAGTATCTCGCGTCGGTGGTTCAGCACAGATCAAGGCTATGAAGAAGATTGCCGGACGCCTGCGTCTCGACCTTGCACAGTTCCGCGAACTCGAAGCATTCGCTGCATTCGGTTCGGATCTCGATGCTGCCTCAAAGGCACAGCTTGAGCGCGGTGCTCGCATGGTGGAACTTCTCAAGCAAGGTCAGTACTCACCTTTCTCGGTGGAGCGCCAAGTTGTTTCCATCTGGGCCGGTACCACTGGCAAGCTCGACAGTGTTCCAGTTCCTGACATCCGTCGTTTCGAGGCTGAATTCCTTGATTACGTGGGACGTCAACACAAGGGCATCCTCGATGCAATCGCATCCACCAAGGATCTTGGCGATGATCTCGTTGCTCAACTCGATGCTGCTGTCACTGCATTCAAGTTGGAGTTTGCTCCGTCCTCGGGTGCGGTAGCCGATCATGCTGCGGAATCGCTTGATAGCGATGAAGTGGGACAAGAGACCATCACCAAGCACGTACCAGCGGCGAAGAAGTAGGACTCATTCATGGGTGCCCAGTTACGTATTTATCGCCGGCGGATGCGTTCCGTCAAGGCGACGAAGAAGATTACGAAGGCGATGGAACTTATCTCCGCTTCTCGTATCGTCAAGGCGCAGCAGCGCGTTGCGGCTTCGTCTCCTTACGCGACTGAATTAACGCGAGCAGTTTCAGCGTTGGCAACATTTTCAAATGTTGAACACCCGTTGACCGCTGCGGTAACTGACGCCAAGCGTGCTGCTGTGCTCATCATCGCGAGCGATCGCGGTATGGCCGGTGCCTACGCAAGCAATGCAATCAAGGAAGGAGATCAACTCACCTCGCTACTCAAGAGCCGCGGATTAGAAGTTGATCACTACCTCGTTGGTCGCAAGGCTTTGAACTACTACCGCTTTCGTAATCGTCCGATTGCTGCTTCGTGGACTGGGTTTAGCGATAACCCCACCTATGACAATGCAAAAGAGATTGCAGATACCGTCATCGCCTCTTTCCTTCAAGAAACTGGTGCCGACGAATTGCACATCATCTTTACTGAGTTCGTATCAATGATCACCCAACGCCCATTGGCCAAGCGGATGCTTCCACTTGAAGTGGTGGAAAGCTCCAAGCCGCCAGCAGATGGTCCGTTGCCGCTCTATGAATTTGAGCCTTCCGCGGCTGATGTGCTTGATGCACTTCTTCCTCGGTATGTAGAGAGTCGTATCTTCAACGCTCTGCTTCAATCAGCTGCTTCCGAGCACGCTGCTCGTCGCCGGGCCATGAAGTCTGCAACAGATAATGCCGAAGAGTTAATCAAGTCGCTTACGCGACGTGCAAACGCGGCCCGTCAGGCCGAGATCACCCAAGAAATCAGCGAGATCGTCGGTGGTGCTGATGCACTTGCATCAGCAACTACCGGGGGCGAGTGAGAGAGATGACCATGGATATCAAAACCAAAGCCGGCCGAGTTGCCCGCGTAATCGGACCAGTCGTCGATGTGGAATTCCCCGCCGATGCAATGCCGGGAATCTACAACGCGCTTCAGGTAGATGTGACGATGGGTGGTGTCGACCGCATGCTCACGCTTGAGGTGGCGCAACACATTGGTGACAACCTCGTGCGTGCGATCTCTATGCAACCTACTGATGGTCTCGTGCGTGGCGCCGAAGTGCGCGACACGGGCTCTGCCATCAGCGTGCCTGTCGGCGACGTCACCAAGGGACACGTCTTCAACACCCTCGGCGAATCTCTCGATGTGCCCACCTCCTCGCTCGAAATCAAAGAGCGTTGGCCTATCCACCGCGACGCTCCTGCATTCGACCAACTTGAGTCGAAGACCGAGATGTTCGAAACAGGTATCAAGGTCGTCGACCTCCTCACCCCGTATGTAAAGGGTGGAAAGATCGGCCTCTTCGGTGGCGCAGGTGTAGGTAAGACCGTTCTTATTCAGGAAATGATCTACCGCGTAGCCGAAAACTTCGGTGGTGTATCTGTATTCGCCGGTGTCGGTGAGCGTACCCGTGAAGGTAACGACCTCTTCCTTGAAATGACCGAAACAGGCGTTATCAATAAGACCGCCCTGGTCTTCGGCCAGATGGATGAGCCACCAGGGACGCGTCTTCGTGTCGCGCTCTCTGCACTCACGATGGCTGAGTACTTCCGCGATGTTCAGAAGCAAGACGTACTTCTCTTCATCGATAACATCTTCCGCTTCACACAGGCAGGTTCCGAGGTTTCTACACTCCTCGGTCGTATGCCATCGGCGGTGGGATACCAGCCCACACTCGCTGATGAAATGGGTGTGCTACAGGAGCGCATCACTTCAACGCGCGGTCACTCGATTACATCAATGCAGGCCATCTATGTTCCTGCCGATGACATCACTGATCCGGCTCCACACACCACCTTCGCTCACCTTGATGCGACGACAGTGCTCTCCCGTCCGATCTCGGAACTTGGTATCTATCCAGCTGTGGATCCGCTCGACTCCACTTCACGCATTCTTGATCCTCGCTACATCGGCGAAGAGCACTTCCGTGTTGCTAACCGCACGAAGCAGATCTTGCAGCGTTACAAGGATCTTCAAGACATCATCGCAATTCTTGGTATCGACGAACTCTCCGAAGAGGATCGCATCCTCGTCGGCCGCGCTCGCCGTATCCAGCGCTTCCTCTCGCAGAACACCTTCGTGGCCAAGGTCTTCACGGGTCTCGATGGATCGTTCGTTCCGCTCACAGAGACAGTCGCTGCATTCAAGGCGCTTGCCGATGGCGATTACGATCACGTGCCAGAGCAAGCATTCTTCATGTGCGGTGGACTTGACGATGTTGAGCGCAAGGCTGCTGAGTTGGCAAAGGCCTAATCATGAGCATCCGGGTAGAGCTTGTTTCCGCAGAGCGTCGCGTTTGGTCAGGCGAGGCAAGCATTGTGCTTGCCCGCACGACCGACGGCGACCTCGGCGTGATGGCAAACCACACCCCGACTTTTGGTGTGCTGGTTAATGGTGTGGTCACCATACGCACTGAGAATGATGGTGATGTGAAGGCCGCTGTTCACGGTGGTTTCCTTTCGGTTTCCGACAATCGAGTCTCGATTCTTGCTGAGATTGCAGAACTTGGAACCGAGATCGACGTGAATCGCGCTAAGGAAGCTCTTGCCCGCGCTCAACGCGAAGCGGCAGATGATCTTGCTGAAGCGCGCGCACAAACGCGCATTGCTGCGGCCGTTAACTAAAACTTTAGTAGCGAACGTGTGCGCCGAGCGAGCGTAATTGCTCGGCAAATCCAGGGTACCCACGATCGATGTGGAAGGTATCTTCAACGATCGTTTCACCATCGCTGACAAGACCTGCGAGTACTAGCGCGGCTCCTGCTCGAATATCTGTGGCTGTGACGGGCGCTGCGGAAAGTATTTCTCGTCCACGGATGCTGGCGTGATGTCCATCAGTTTTAATGTCGGCACCTAAGCGAATCATTTCGTTGACGAACATAAAGCGACCCTCAAAGACATTCTCAGTGACAACTGCGTGCCCATCTGCAATCGAATTCAACGCGATGATCATGGGCTGCAGATCGGTCGGGAACCCTGGAAACGGAAGCGTGGATACATCGACAGCCTTAGGTCGACCTTTGCTGACAACGTGGATTCCGCCATCGGTTGCGGTAACGATGCAACCACTTTCTACCAATTTTTCGAGCGGGATCTCTAAGTACTCAGCTCTCGCATTACGAATAAATATATCTCCCTGGGTCATGGCGGCGGCAAATGCCCACGTTCCTGAAACCACGCGATCTGGAATGGTGCGATGCTTCGTGGGGTTGAGTGAAGTGACTCCATGAATGGTGAGAGTCGGCGTTCCAGCGCCTTCAATTTCGGCACCCATCCCGATGAGCATGGCGGCGATATCAACAATTTCGGGTTCACGGGCGGCGTTATCGATGCGAGTAGTGCCCTGGGCGAGGACTGCCGCGGTGAGCAAATTTTCGGTGGCACCCACGCTAGGAAAATCAAGGAAGATATCAGCGCCCTTTAATCCTTCGGGCGCTCGGGCGATGACGAAGCCGTGCTCCACCACGATCTCTGCGCCGAGTTGTTCAAGACCGGCAACGTGAAAATCTAGACCTCGGGATCCAATGGCATCTCCGCCGGGTAGCGCCACTTCTGCTTCGCCGCAGCGGGCAACGAGGGGGCCGAGGACGTTGATGGAAGCGCGCATCTTGCGCACCAGGTCGTAATCAGCTCGATGATCAGGGCGCTCGGGCACGGTAATGGAGACGCAATCACCGGCAACGGTGACCTGGCATCCCAGGCGGGTGAGTAGTTCGGCCATGATCGAGACATCAAGGATCTCTGGAACATTGGAGATCTCTGTGGTGCCAGTTGCGAGCAAGGAGAGCGCCATGAGCTTGAGCGCAGAGTTCTTGGCCCCGGAGACCGCGACCTCACCCTGTAGGCGGGCTCCGCCTTGGACTCTCAAAGGGAGGGAATCGGGGTTCTTCGGCACGACACCATCGTAGAGGTCGGGCTAGGCTCTTCTCATGGTCAACTTGACGCGTATTTATACAAAGACTGGCGATGATGGCACCACCTCCCTTGGAGATATGAGTCGTACGAGTAAGAACGACCCTCGTCTCGAGGCTTATGCCACTGTGGATGAGGCAAATTCGCAGATTGGTGTGGTGCTCTCCTTTGGCACCTTCCCCGAAGATATTCGATCGCTCCTTGTACGCATCCAGAACGATCTCTTCGATGTGGGGGCGGATCTGTGTACCCCTGTAGTTGAAGAACCCAAGCATGAGCCACTTCGTGTACTTGAATCCCAGGTAGATGCACTCGAGAAGGCGATCGATCATTACAACGCCTCACTGGAGCCATTGCGTTCTTTTATCCTGCCCGGAGGAAGTAACGAGGCGGCGCTCTTGCACGTAGCGCGCACGGTCTCACGGCGTGCTGAGCGACGTACGTGGGCAGCCATTCACGCGTTCGGTGGAGGCGTTAATCCGCTGGCTGCAAAATACCTCAATCGACTCTCTGATCTACTCTTCGTACTAGCTCGCGCATCGAATACTAAGAAAGGTGACGAGCTCTGGGTTCCTGGAGCTAACCGCTAGCCAAAATTTCTTCTGCGCGTTTTTGATCTTTTGGGAAGACGAAGATTCGGGCTCCGTCCAAAGTTTGACTGACCGAGGCTTTGATGCCGTGCTCCAATAACTTCAGGCGAAGCATCTCGCCTTCGATATGGCTCGCCGGTTTGGAAATGGGAACCAGTAGACCGTACTCACTTTCATTGCCTACCTTCTTGGGTCGTTCTATCAACGATTTTCCTCGGGAGAAGGTCCACCTCAGTAAGAAGATGAGCAGGAGCACCACAAAGAAGCCAGCGAAGGATGAGAAGAAAGCCCCATTGTTGATTCCACCTAGCACTGCTCAAGAATGCCCTATCCGAAGTAGGCTCGCTACTTGAAGGGGGAGAGATGAAGATTGAGAGAGTGGCAATTATTGGAGCCGGGCTGATGGGCTCAGGAATTGCGCAGGTTTCGGCGCTTGCGGGTAAGCAGGTGCGGATTTTCGATAATGCAGATCTAGTACGAGGTCAATCACTGCTCGACGAAAGTCTTGCTCGCTTTGTCAAAAAAGGCACGCTCACACAGGACGCAGTCGAGGAAATAACTACACGAATCGAATTTACGTCGGATTTTGCACACGCTGTTACCGATTGCGATATAGCAATAGAAGCGGTCTTTGAACGCTTGGAAGTTAAACAAGATATATTCCAAAAGCTTGATCAATTTGCACCGGCTCACGCGATCTTGGCATCGAACACCAGCGCGCTTCCCATCAGTCAGATTGCTAGCGTGGTTAAAGATCCATCTCGCGTTGTCGGAACACATTTTTTCTCTCCCGTACCGATGATGAAGCTCTGCGAATTAGTACGGGGTCAAGCAACAAGTGATTTAACTCTGCATAGGGCGCGCGAATTTGCTGAATCGATCGGCAAAGAGTGCATTGTCGTTAATCGTGATATTGCGGGATTCGTAACGACGCGTTTAATCCTCACATTGGTGCTGGAAGCTGCTCGATTGGTGGAGTCTGGCATTGCCACCGCCGCAGATGTTGATCTCGCATGCAAATTAGGTTTTGGGCACGCGATGGGGCCACTGGCTACAGCAGATCTCACCGGAATTGATGTACTTAGAAATGCCTCGCTCAATATTGTCAATGAAGGCGAAACCATAGAAGCAGCCGAGCACTTCTTGCCGCCGGCTCTTATTGATGAATTGGTGGCACAGGGCAAACTGGGACGAAAGAGCGGTTCAGGCTTCCATTCCTACTAACGCGAGCGTTCCCAACGGAATGTCTTGAGTGCCAGCACAAGCCCAATCACAATCCAGATCGCAAGCATGAGCGCTACCCGACCGTGTTCCCAACTCTTTGCAACTTCTTGCGATGCAAAACTTTCGGGAAGGAAGACGGAGCGCATTCCTTGAGTGAGCCACTTCAGCGGGAAGATAGACGCTACATTCTGCATCCAACTCGGTAGTTGATTAAAGATAAAGAAGACGCCGCTAGTGAACTGGAGAACGAGCACAATCGGAGTCACCATGGCGCTGGCGCCACGCCCGCTACGGGGAACGCTGGAGAATGCAATTCCGAGCAGAGTTGATCCTGTAATGCCTAGGAGCGTAACCCAAGCGAAAGTGATCCAATGACCGATATCCGTGGGGAGATGAACTCCAAAAATAAGTGCTCCTACAAATAGCAGCAAAATAATTTGTACAACCATGCTGGCGAGTACAGCAAGAATCTTCCCAATGAAATATGAAGAGGGGGGCATGGGCGTCCCACGTAGGCGTTTGAGTGTGCCGTCATCTCGCTCAAGTGGAATCATGATGGCGAGCTGTTGAAATCCGGTGTTGAGTAGACCAGAGGCGATCATGCCGGCAACGAAGTACTGAGAAAAAGTGACTCCTGGCGCAATAGTATTCTTGAAGACGGAACCAAATATGAGAAGGAGTAGCACAGGAAAGAGCAGAGTAAAGACTACTGATTCACGTTGACGAAGAAATTGACGAATCTCAAGGTTGCCTCGGCTCACACCAATCTTGAAAGTGCTCACGCTTCACCTTCGATCATTGAGATGTAAATATCTTCCAAAGTAGGTCTGCTCACCGTGAGTTCGGGAATCTCGCCGACAAAACGAGCGCCGAGTGAGCGAAGTAGCTCGGTGGGGGAGTCGGTGCGTTCTTCCTTCATGTGGCCACCCTCGCTCCAGCGCACGATAACTTTGGCGCTATCTCGACCGCCAAGAGTTGCTGGCGTGGCTACCTCAACGATGCGGCCATTGTTAATAACCCCCACACGATCAGCAAGCGCTTCGGCCTCGTCCAAGTAGTGAGTGGTCAGCAGGATGGTGGTTCCATCAGCGCGCAATCCACGGATCAAATCCCAAAAAGCGCGTCGTGCTTCGGGATCAAAACCAGTGGTGGGTTCATCAAGAAAGAGGAGTTCAGGATTGCCAAGGATTCCGAGAGCAACATCGAGTCGTCGACGTTGACCTCCTGAAAGTTCACGTCCGCGAGATTTGCGTTTCTCTTCGAGACCCACTGCGTTGATGACTTCGTCTACGTTGCGTGGATTCACGTAATAATCTGAAAAGAAATTCAATATTTCTTCAACTGTGATTTCGGCAGCATCGTTATTGCTTTGGAGGACGATGCCGATTTTGTTTCGCCAAGAGAGGCCAGCCTTCGCTGGATCCTCGCCGAGCACCGAAACGGTGCCACCGTCTCGATCTCGATACCCTTCGAGAATTTCAATTGTGGTAGTTTTCCCAGCTCCATTCGGACCGAGTAACGCGAAGACTTCACCCGCTTGTACCTCGAGATCGACGCCGGCGACTGCGTGTGTCTCGCCATATGTCTTAAGCAGGCCACGGATCTCTATGGCGTTCCTTATTTCATGATTCACATAAGCAGGGTTCACATCGCCACTCTACTCGCCGGTAGAGTGGCGCCGTGAGTCCGAGAAAACATCGTCGCGCCGAGAGTGGCGAACCGCCACCAGCAGTGGGGAAGAACGAGTGGACCGAAGAACATCCCGACGGTATGTATCGGGTGCGTTCCCTCACCGGCTCTTCCTCCAGCAAGCCGTATCGCTGCCCGGGATGCGATCAGATAATTCCTTTAGCAACTCCGCATATCGTGGCCTGGTTGGAAGAAGACGAAGCGCTCCAGGCGGGGGCTGATTTCAGGCGTCATTGGCATAAAGTCTGTTGGACAAAGAAGAACACTCGACGTCCTAAACAGCGCTAGATTTGTGGAATGTCCTCCTACGAAAGTTTGCCGGAAGTTCTTCCCGCTCCTACAGACGACGGTCTTGCAGACCATTTGGTCAGTATGTCGCTTCCACCCCTGACATTTCTTGGGACAGATGGAAAGCATTGGTCGCTTGCCGATTTCGCATCCCCCACAACAGTCATCTATATCTATCCGCGTAGCGGGGTACCGGGAGTACCTCTCCCCGAAGGTTGGGACCTTATCCCGGGCGCACGAGGATGCACTCCGGAATCGTGCGGGTTTCGTGATCACTTTAGCGAGTTGCAAAAGTTGGGTGCTGACGTTTACGGACTATCGAGTCAGGATCACGATTATCAAAAGGAATTGGTAGAACGGCTCGAATTGCCGTTTCCCATCTTGAGCGATCCTTATTTGGAGTTGAAGACATCTCTTCGTCTTCCAACTTTTATGGCATCGGGTATGGAACTTTACTGTCGCCTCACGCTGATCATTCGAAATGGGAAGATCGTGCACACTTTCTACCCAATATTTCCGCCTGACACGCACGCAAATGATGTGGTGCAGTGGCTCAGGCAGCACCCTGCCTAATTTGCCAGATTAAAAGAGGCGTAACTTTCCGTCGTCGATTTCGCGAAGCGCATCGTAGTCAAAAACTTTGCACTCAATTCCGCGGTCCGCTGCGAGGGTCTTTGCTTGCGGCTTAATTTCTTGGGCAGCGAATATTCCACGAACTGGAGAAATTGCAGGATCGCGATTCATTAGGTCGAGATAACGAGTCAGTTGTTCAACTCCGTCGATCTCCCCGCGTCTTTTAATCTCAACCGCCACATAAGCACCATCGTGATCACGCAATAAGAGATCAACCGGACCAATTGCCGTGGGGTGTTCTCGGCGAACAAGCGTCCAGCCTTCACCAAACACCTGTGGGCGTTCGGAAAGGAGCACCTGCAGATGTGCTTCCACGCCGTCTTTGATGAGCCCAGGGTCCTCGCCGAGTTCATGGGCCGTATCGTGAATCACCTCATGCAAAGTAATCTCTAATTTCTCCCCCGCCTTATTCGTCACCTCCCAGACACCTTCCCGTTCCACCATCACGCATGGGGGGCTCATCCAGTTAAGCGGTTTGTACGAGCCCCCATCTGCGTGAACCAGGACGCTGCCATCTGCCTTCACCATGAGAAGGCGAGTTGCTTCATCTAGACGCGCGTCAAGGCGGCCGGCATAGACCACTGTGCAGCGAGCTACAACAAGGCGCATAAATTCGATTAACGCCCGAAGAGAATTTTGACGAGTCCAGCGATGATGTTGTCAGTCTTCTTTGTCCGGCGGAATGTAGTGAATTGAATAGGCGATTTGTATCGGGGCTTGATGACCGAACGGGCATAAGTGAATTCGCGCAGGCCTTCCGGTCCATGAATTCGTCCATATCCACTATCACCCACACCGCCGAAGGGCACAGAGGGAACAGCGGCGAAGGCGAGCACTGAATTGATGCTCACCATTCCTGCGTGTAGTTGTGATGCAATTTTTGAACCATGGCGCTTTGACCAAACGGATGCGCCAAGGCCGTAGCGGAGGGCATTTGATTTTGCGATAGCTTCATCCATGCTTTTCACTCGGTTGATCACCAACGTGGGGCCGAAGGTCTCTTCAGTAACCGCCGTCGAGTCCTCGGGAACTTCGGCGAGGATGACGGGCGAGACGTAGGGAGCTTGCACGGATTCGCGTCCGCCCACTAGAGCCACTCCACCTTTGTTCAACGCGTCGTCTATGTGTGAGGCGATGATGCCGATTTGCGACGGCATGGTGGCTGCACCATAGGAGGTACCTGCTTTCACATTCTTTGCTTCTGCCGTGATCAATCGGATGAATTCATCAGCAACTTTTTCATGAACGTAGACACGCTCAGCGGCGATACAAGTTTGTCCTGCATTGGACATCGCTGCCCAGAGCGTATTCTCTGCAGCATCTTTCACGTTGGCATCAGCAGCGATGATCACCGCATCTTTTCCGCCGCATTCTGCGATGAGCGGTTTAAGAGACTCGGCACAGGTTGCGGCAACTTTCTTTGCAGTCCGTGTGGAGCCAGTAAATGCGATTTTGTCGACCGCGCTCTTACATAATTCTTCACCGGTCATCGCTTCACCAGTGATGGTGCTTAAAAGGGCATGTTCTGGAACGACTTCTCGTAACGTGTTTGCTAGCCACACCCCGATACCTGGCGTGTACTGGCTTGGTTTAAAGACCACGGTATTTCCAGCCGCGAGTGCGTAGGCGATCGAACCCATGGGCGTGAAGATGGGATAGTTCCATGGCCCGATAACGCCAACGACGCCGAGTGGCGCATGCTCAACGGTGGCGCTCATATTCATCATCAATAGACCGGGGGAGCGTCGACTCGGAGCGAGGTAGCGTCCGGCATTCTTCGCTGCCCAGGCCAAGTGATCGATGGCCAAAGTAATCTCTAGGCGGGCATCGCTCTCCGGCTTTCCGCCCTCGGCAACGATGAGCGCAGCGGCCTCATCGATCCGCGAGACGATAAGCCGGTTCCATGCTAGGAGCGTGGCGCAGCGTTCTTCGGCGGTGCGCGCGCTCCACCACGATGCGGCAGATCGGGCACTCGCTACGGCCGCAGCGACCTCGATGGACCCAGCAATCGGGTAGCGGGCGTACTCCGCGTTCGTGGCCGGGGCATGGGTGGCGAATGTGAGATCTTCACTCTGTAGCGTCATGGGCACATTCTGACCGTTTCTCGGCACACATGCCAGGCAGGGGGGCGGGATAATGGTGCCAATGAGCGAGTCAATAGAAATTCGGGCAAGTACCGTCCTGCCGGCAGAACGTAGGCCGGTGACCCTCAGAACTTCTGATGGGCTTGCCTTGGTGGGAGAGCTCGCTCTGCCGCTCGGCCGTCCACCGGTAGCCACCATGATTGCCCTCCATCCGCTACCCACCCATGGCGGCATGATGGATAGCCATATTTTTCGTAAAGCCGCCCAGCGATTACCTGCGCTCGCAGATATCGCCATCCTTCGTTTCAATACTCGAGGAACGCAGTCAGAGGCCGGGAAGAGCGAGGGTGAATTCTCGAACGCAACTTCGGAGCAATTCGATGTGGAGGCGGCTGTGGGATATGCACTTGCTGCCGGGCTTCCACACATTTGGCTTGTGGGTTGGTCATTCGGTACTGATCTTGCGCTGAAGTTTGGGTTACTTCCAGGAATTGAAGGCGTTATTTTGTTAAGCCCGCCGCTTCGATTCTCTACGACTGATGATTTATTGCGGTGGGATACCGATGGTCGCCCAGTCGTTGCGCTGATTCCAGAGTTAGATGATTACTTGAGACCCGCAGCAGCCGCGCAAGCGTTCGCACCTCTTTCGCACGCAGAGCTGATTCCAGTGGAGGGGGCAAAGCATCTCTGGGTCGGTGAGCCATCTGTATATCGCGTGCTGAGTGAAATCGTCGCGCGGCTTAATCCTGAAGCTCTGCCACTTCCGCGAGAGTGGAAAGATCGTTAATTTTGCGCAGCGCGTGGAATGGCAACTTGATCGATGATTAACAAGATTGCCGCCGCTGTGGGAATCGCGAGTAGGCCGCCAAGCAAACCCAAGAGCGAGCCTCCGATGAGAGCCGCAATAATCGTGACAATCGCTGGAACAGAAACCGATCGCCTCATAATTCTTGGATAGATCACATAGTTTTCGAGCTGTTGATAGATGATGTAGAAAATCAGAATGATTACTCCACTCTTCGTGTCATGAACAAATCCGACGAGAGTGGCAACGACGGCACCAAGAGTGGCGCCGATCAGAGGAATCAAGTCGCAGAGCGCAACCACCATCGCCAGTGAGAGTGCATACGGCAAGCCCAATGCTAGGGCGGCCACAAAAGTGGCGAGTCCTGCTATTCCAGCGACTACCAGTTGGCCACCTACATAGCCCCCTATGCGGACCAAGATCTCGTCGGAGATTTTAGAAACCCGCTCCCGTCGCGATGCGGGCACCAAGCTGTAGGCAGTCTTCGTGAATTTGGGGAGAGCAGCCAAGAAGTAGAGAGTGAGGATAAAGACCGTGATGGCGGAGAAGAGTCCGGAGAAGATTGTTTTGCCCACTCCGATGACTCCGCCAAAAGCCGAGACAACTAACTTGCCATCTTGTACTTGCGTGGAGAGTTTCTCTTTTGCTTTGTCGATGAAGTGGTAGTTCTTGTCAAGATTTGCAACCGTGGGATTTGTGGCAAGGCGATCGAGGTACTCAGGTGCGTTCTGCACAAGTTGCGTCGTTTGCTTGTAGATCGGGGGTGCAACTGCTGCGGTGAATCCACCTACAACAAGCACAAAAATTAACGTAATTGTGAGCACTGCGCCCGAACGTTTTAGTCCGCGCTTTCGAAGCGCTTCGACTGCTGGGTTGAGACCTACTGCGAGGAAGAGCGAGATGAGAATAAGAACTAACACTTGACTCGCGCTCTGCACGGCTTTAATGACCAGATATGCCGTAGCCACACCTAAAGTGGCGAGAAAACCATAAAGGAAGGGATGCGAACGGTTAAGGGGTGCCCCGGGCGTTCCGAAACGTTCGCTCTCCATGGCTTTAGGGTAGCGAACTACTCGCTTGAGGGCCCCTTACATTCCAGACTGAGCGCGAAAAGAAGGGCAAGGTAAGCGAGAGCGCAGCGATGAGAGCCATCCAAGGGAGAATGGCGGTGGCACCAAAGTGTTTGGCTCCCCAGCCGGCGAAGATAATTCCAATGGGCGTTGCCACCATGGAGCCAAACCAATCGTATGACGAGACGCGGCTGAGTTTCTCGCGCGCGACCTCACGTTGCAAAGCGCCATCCCAGGCCACACCGAATATATCCATGGATACACCCACAAGGGCGGCACCAAGAGCAAGCACGACGAGCCATGAGGAGATCGAGAAGAGAAAGATTTGCAGCGGCATAGCGAAAGAAATAAGTGTCGCGGTGATAAGCGGCCTTCGATATTTCAATCGAAGCGCGATCACTGTTCCTACAAAGGCCCCAAGCGATCCACACATCATGATAAACGCCCATCCGCGAGGACCACCCAAGTCACTCTTGGCGATCACAGGCCCGATGACATCGATCGTGCCGGCGTACATTGCGTTGAGGACCATGGAGCAGAGCACCACTATGACTACCCACGGATATGAAACAAATTCCCTCCAACCGTCAGTGAGATCTTTGATCGCGCTCTCTCCACTGCCAGGGAGTTGATGGACTTTGATTCCGGAGACGATGAGTGCGCTCAAGAGGAATGCCGAACCCACCATAAACATGGTGCCGGCGTTTCCCAAAGTAACGATGAGTAGCCCAGCAATGCCCGCTCCGCCGACACGGGAGAGGTTGATGACAAGCCTAAAGAGACCATTGGCACTCTGGCGCTGACTTTCAGGAACCGCATCTGCGATCAGTGCGGTGAAGACAGGAAAGCCCAATCCAGATCCAAGTCCAGTAAGAGCAGCTCCAATGCAGTACACCCCGACGTGAGAGACATGGATCGCAAGCATGATGCCCAGGAGAAACATTCCAGTAGAAGCGGTACTACCGCCGAGAACTAAAGTACGTACACGTGACCATCGATCGGCTAGCACTCCACCGATGAGAATGGCAAAGAGTTGCGAAACAACAACGCACACTTCTACGAGTGCAAGATCTTGCGAGTCTCCACCCGGTAAATCGAGAATGGCGAATGCCATTGCGATCGGTGCAATCGATCCATTCACCACGGTGAGCGCACGTGCGATAAAGAATCGACGAAGATTCGGGATCTTGAGTACTTCGAAATCAGAACGACGCATTAATGCGCCGCTGGTTGTACAAGTTCGACGAGCACCCCACCCGCATCCTTTGGATGAATAAAGTTGATGCGACTTCCCGCCGTCCCACGACGCGGGGTGTCAAAGAGTAAGCGCATACCGCGTTCGCGTACAGCGGCGCAGGCATTGTCGATATCGGTAACGCGATAGGCGAGTTGTTGAATGCCGGGGCCACTCTTTTCGAGGAAGCGTGCGATTGCTGACTCTGGGGAGAGCGGGGCTAGGAGTTGGAGTTTTACTTCGTGCGAGGCCGGTCCCACTTGCAGCATTGCCTCCGCGACGCCCTGCTCCTCGTTGACCTCGCGGTGGGCCACTTCAAAGCCGAATTTCGCGTGGTAGAAGGCGATAGCGGCCTCAAGGTCGGCCACGGCAATCCCAATGTGATCTACGCCAATAATGCCCGGGAGTTGCGCGGGGGAGGCGGATTCGCCGCTGGTCTGAGTGCTCATAACGGGTATCGTGTCAGATAAAGCCACCTGCATCACGTTACGGGGAGTAGAAGCCATGACCACATCTGTCATCGTTGCCGGAGCCCGCACCCCCATGGGGCGCTTCAACGGGTCGCTCAAGGGCTTCACGGCCACTGACCTAGGTGGCATCGCTATCAAGGGGGCGCTCGCCAAGGCGGGCATTACCGGCAGCCAGGTGGAGTACGTCATCTTGGGTCAAGTGCTGCAAGCCGGCGCCGGCCAAGCTCCTCCACGTCAAGCCGCCGTCAAGGGCGGTATTCCGCTCGATGTGGCCGCGCTTTTGATTAACAAGGTCTGCCTCTCAGGTCTTGATGCGATTGCGCTCGCGGATCAACTCATTCGCGCCGGGGAGTTCGACACGATCGTGGCCGGCGGTATGGAATCCATGACGCGTGCACCGCACTTGTTGATGGGCTCACGTGAAGGCTTCAAGATTGGCAACGTCACGATGGAAGACGCGCTCTTCCATGACGGTCTCTACTGCTCTTTCGATAAGTGCCTCATGGGTGAATCAACCGAGTCATACAACGGGCGCTACGGTTTGACACGCGAAGATCAAGATCAATTCGCCTTGCACTCACACCAACGCGCGGCAGCAGCAACTGCCGCAGGAATATTCGATGACGAGATCATTCCGATGGAAATCCCCCAAGGTAAAGGTGCTACCACGACCCTGGCGCACGACGAGGGGATTCGTGCTGACACAACTTTGGAATCTTTAGCAAAACTGCGCCCTGCATTTAGTACTGAGGGCACTATTACGGCGGGCTCTGCATCTCAAATTTCAGATGGTGCGGCCGCAGTTGTAGTAATGAGCAAGGCCAAAGCAGAATCGCTGGGACTTGAATGGCTCTGCGAAATCGGCGCGCATGGTGTGGTGGCTGGTCCAGATACTTCACTCCATGCCCAACCAGCGAATGCCATCGAGAAGTCGCTGAAGCGTGAGGGTATGAAAGCAAGCGAATTAGATATCGTGGAAATTAACGAAGCTTTCGCCGCTGTTGGATTGGTTTCAACCCGCCAACTTGGAATTGATCCAGCAATCGTGAATCCACATGGTGGTGCAATTGCGGTGGGTCACCCGGTTGGCATGTCAGGAGCGCGTTTGGCGCTACACATCGCACTTGATTTGAAGAAGCGCGGCGGCGGGATTGGCGCCGCCGCACTTTGCGGCGGTGGCGGGCAGGGCGATGCGCTCATTCTTAAGCGGGCGTGATTCTCATAGACACGTCAGCGTTAGTAATCGGTTCGCGAGATGGAAATATTCGCTCTCTCGCGCGCCTTATTTCGCTGATTGAAGATGGGTCGGATGCGCTTCCGGCCATCATGAAAGAGTTAAAGCCGCATGGCGCGCGCGTGATCGGGATTACCGGATCGCCCGGTGTAGGTAAATCAACACTCACCTCTGCGCTCATCAGGTCGCTGCGCGAGAAGGGGCAGAAGGTGGGTGTGATCGCTATCGATCCTTCCTCACCTTTTACCCAAGGAGCTGTCCTCGGCGATCGTATTCGGATGCAAGATCATTTTCTGGATGACGGCGTTTACATTCGATCAATGGCGACTCGTGGACACCTCGGAGGCTTAGCAGCGGCGACTCCTCAAGCTATTCGCGTCCTTGATGATGCTGGCTTCGACACGATTTTAGTAGAGACCGTTGGCGTAGGTCAGAGCGAAGTCGAAATCGTCAGCCATGCAGACACCACATTGGTGGTACTTGCGCCGGGCATGGGAGATGGCGTGCAGGCCGTCAAAGCTGGCTTACTTGAGATTGGCGATATTTACGTAGTGAATAAGGCAGATAGAGATGGAGCAGAAGTGACATCACGCGAATTGCGTAATTCGCTCGCGCTCGCGCCCCAAGATCCAGAACGAGAAATCCTTTTGACGGCAGCAGATCGCGGAATGGGCATTGAAGAGCTCGTCGAGGCATTAGGTCGCCACCGCGATTACCTTGCGGCGAGCGGGTTGCTAGAAGGCCGCCGTATCGATCGTGCTTCGCTTGAGATTGAACATTTGGCGTCAGCTAAATTACGCGCGCAAATAAAGGGTGTGCCACTTCGCACGTTGGCTGCACTTGTGGCCGAGGGGAAACTGGATTCATATACAGCAGCAGATCAACTTCTGGCTGAGGAGCGAGTGAAGTGAAGCAACCTCCCAAATTGCCCGCATCTTTTGCCAGCGCTGTAGATCTCAGCTCGTTAAATCGGCCGAAGCCAGCCCCTCGCCCAGAAGGGATGCCGCAAAGACTGTCAGCAAGATAGCGAGCCAAATAGCCCGCCAGCTGCAACCCATTTTTATAGAATCCAACCGCAACCCAGAGTTTTTCCTGCCCTTGATTTGGCCAAA